>NZ_JBFUHH010000002.1:0-135311 GCF_056402495.1 Microvirga sp. P4_A5
CCGCTCTAGCCCGCACGTTCGGCCAGGATTTCCTCGATGATGCGAACCACTTCAGCCGCCTCGCCAAATGTCGCGAGGCGGCTGCGGCCGGTGGACAGCAGGGTTGCGAGTTCGGCGATCTGCCCCGCATCGGCGCGGGCGGGCGCGATATCACCACTCTCGTGCTGAAGACGGAACCATTCGCTCAGGACCGCCGAACCTTTCGAGCCTGTCACTTCGAAGCGATTGAAGTCTTCGATGTCGCCCGCGACCGCGCCGTCGATCGTCATGCGGCAGGCCGGGAATTGCAGCACGGCGTCGATGCGCGTCTCGGTGCCACGCTCGCCATGCTCGACCGCGACGGCCTCCACTTGTGCGGGGCCGAAAAGCCGAAGCGCAAGGAAAACCGCGTGCGAAATCACCTCGCGGGTAATGCCGCCTTGTTCGGGCCCCGCAAGCCAGCCGCCCGCACCCTCCTGCCAGCCCCGGGGCCAGGTGCGAAACCGCACCTTGAGATCAGCCGAGAACCCCTCCCCGAGCGCTCCGGTCTGCACGAGCTCGAGCAGCCGCAATGTGGCGGGCGCTGTCGCAAACGGAAAATTGACGGCGGCCGGCACACCGAACCGCTCGACAGCCTCGACGCATCCTTGGGCGGATCGCAACGTGGCCGCCAAGGGCTTCTCGCAGAACACGGCCTTCCTCGCGCCAGCGACCGCCGCGACCAGCGCCTCGTGAGTCGCTGGCGGCGTCGCCACATACACGCAATCCACATCGGGATTGTGGATCAGTTCCTCGACGCTTCCCGCCCGCGCAACATCGACCWCGACATCGCGCGGGTCGTAGCCGGCCACGACGCGGAAATTCGGATTGGCGCGAAACCCCTCCATGTATCGTCGTCCGATGACGCCAAGCCCGAGAATGCCGATGCCGAACATGAGTTGTTTCCCGATGTGTCTTTCGCCGCCCCTATAGTCGTTTCGGCGCGCCCGTTCCAGAGCGGGCACGCAACATCGGGGACGTTGTTCCTAGCCGCGAGTTCTGCCACGATGACGATATCGGCCTTGGTTCAGACGTCGTCGGAGGGCCGCCGGAGGCAAGTCAGATGGCGTTGTCCGCTTTGCGCGCGTGGGTATCGGCCGGTTCCGCCGTTCTGATTCTGGCAGCCGCCGCCGGTCCGGTGTGCGCGCAAGCGACGGGTGACATGCAAGCCCGCATCGATGCCGTGATGCCGGCCTACGAGACCTATGTGCAGGCCGGCATGACGGCAGCGAACGTGCCGGGCGTCGCCATCGGCATCGTTCACGGCGACAGGCTCGTCTACACGAAAGCCTTCGGAGTGAAGGAACGGACGAAACCGGACCCGGTCACGCCCGACACGATTTTCCAGATCGGTTCGACCACCAAGGCTTTCCTGGGCGCCACGCTGGCACAGGCGGTCGATTCCGGGCGGTTGAAATGGGATGACCGCGTCGTCGATCATCTGCCCGAATTCCAACTCAACGACCCTTGGGTCGGGCGCGATTTCCGGCTCCTCGATCTCCCGGCGCAGCGCAGTGGGCTCACGCCCTATGTGAATGACGGCCTCGGCCTGCTCGGCTTCGATCAGCAGACCATGATCCTTTCTCTCCGCGACGCGCCTCAGGTGGGGATCTTCCGGTCCGAATTCTCCTATCTCAACATCCCGCACATGGTCGCCGGCAAGATCTTGGCCGGGACCTCCGGCGTCGCCGCGTGGCCGGAGGTGTTGAAGAAAGGCATCCTCGATCCGCTCGGCATGGCGGCCACGTCCTGGACGCCGGAGGCGATCGCGCGCGCGCCAGACCATGCCGTCGGTCACCGGGCGACCGATGGCGGACCTGTTGCGATTCCGTTTCATCCGTCGTTCCCCTACGGCTTCGGGCCTGCTGGCGCCCTCAATTCCAACCTCGCGGACATGTCGCGTTGGCTGCGCATGCAACTCGCTCGTGGCATGTTCGGCGAGGCGGTGATCGTCTCCGAGGCCAATCTCGACGTCACCTGGACGCCGCGCGTGGCCATGTCGGAGCGGGTCTCCTACGCACTCGGATGGGTGGTGAGTGCGACACCGAACGGTCGGGTGATTTGGCATAACGGCGGCACGACTGGTTTTGGCGCGCATGTGGGTTTCGTTCCCGATCGCGATCTCGGCGTGATCGTTCTGTCGAACCTGGAGAACCAGGGTTTTCCCGACGCCGTCGCGCAATGGCTCTACGACCGGTTGATGGGAAATCCGGAAGTCGACAACGTCGCGCTGATGCTGTCGGCATTGCATGCGAGGGAGGTCCAGGCAAAGGCCGCGATCGAGAAGCCGCTCGCCTCGCCCTCGTCGCCCACTCCCTATCTCGGCACCTATGCGTCGCGGCTCTTGGGCGATGCGACCTTGCGCGAGAGCGCCGGGAAGCTGCAGATGGTTCTCGAAACCTCGGAGGCCGTGCTCGACCTCGAAGCCATCGGCACCGACCTCTACAATGCCCGCCTTTCCCCCACCGGCACTTTCGCCGCCGTGGCGGCGATGACAGGTGATGATATCGTCACGCCCGTGCGCTTCGAGCGCGACCAGAAGGGCATCGTGACGGGCATGCGCTGGACGGCACCGGCCCTGCCGCAATTCTTCGAGCGCCAATTCTGAAACCGGAAGGACGACGGGTCATGACGCGATCGAGACACGCCGCAATCGGCCTGCTTGCCGCCCTCGCGGCAGGCTTACTGCCAGCCGACGCCACGCTCGCCTTCGGGCGGCCCGTTCCGGCAGCCGACAAAACGCCTCTCGTTCACAACGCGCAGATGCAGGGATTGCTGGAGCTGTTTGGCGAGGACCGGGACAATGACGGCTACGGTCACGACCGTCACTACGATTTCGACCAGTACCGCAATTCCACCAGCCGCAAGGAACGCATTCGCGACTATTACCAGATGCAGAAGGACATGCAGAAGGATTACTGGAAGAGCCAGAAACAGATGCAGAAGAACGCCATCAAGCGCCAGCGCGGGTGGTGATCGCTCTCTCGCCGCTGTCCACGCCTCGCATCCTAGAGCGAGCGCGGCGCCCGGCGATAGAGGTCACCGGCCATGGTGCGCATGGCGCGCAGGATCGAGACCTTCCTGGTCAATTCGTCGAGCTGGCAATACATGCGCGGAGGCAGGATCGCCACGAGCGGCGAGCGGCGGCTGAGCATCACGGTTGAGAATTGCGGCGGATCGAGATGGGTGTAGCGAGAGATCTCCTCGTACCAGCGGGTGCTGAAGCGCGCTTCCTTCTGGGGCCGCACAAGCGCGGTCTTGCGCTCGTGTTCATAGGCGCGGAAGGCTGACTGCACATCGGGCTGTTCGTGGAGGCTTTTTGCGAGCGCGATCGAATCCTGGATCGCCAGCCGCGTTCCCGACCCTATGGAAAAATGCGTCGTGTGCGCCGCATCGCCGATGAGGACGACCTTCTGGCTGTACCAGGTCTCGTTTGTCACTCGCATGAAGTTGAGCCAGGGAAGGCGGTCCTCGCGGACCTGGGCCAGGAGCTTGTGACCTTCCAGATGCTCGGCAAAGATCTCTTCAAGGCGCGCCAGACCCTGGTCGGCCGGGAGGTTGTCGAACCCGAGGCCCGCCCAGGTCTCGGGCGCGCATTCGACGATGAGCGTGCTCATCCCCGGCTCGAACCCATAGGCATGGAACCAGATCCAACCGGCATCGGTCGGCACGAACGCGAATTCGAATGAGTTGAAGACCCGGGTCGTCCCGAGCCACACATACTTGTTGMGGCCTTGCACCACCCGCGTCTTGAACGCCTCGGCGCGCTGCCGTCGCAGACGACTTCCGGCTCCGCCCGATGCGACCACAACGTCGGAGTCCGAGAAATCGGCCGAGGGGTCGATCTCGGTATTGTACTCGATTTTGACGCCGAGTTCGGTGGCGCGCTTCGACAGGATATCGAGCAGCCGCTGACGGCGCATGCTGTAACCGCCGCCGGTGCCGCGAACCGGCTTCCTGCCCTTGATGTCGACGTTCTGGTCGACCCACACGAAGGATTGGTCGATGATCTCGCGCGCCGTCGGCGGATCGTTCGCCTGGAGGTCCTGGATCAGATCGTTCCAATAGACGACGCCCCAGCCCTGGGTAACGCCGGGCGGATTCTGCTCATAAAGCGTAATATCGTGACGTGAGTCCCGATTTTTCATCAGGATGGCCAGATAGAGCCCAGCTGGTCCTGCACCGACACATGAAATTTTCATCGCACTCGCGCCTGCTCTTCGCCTCACCGGAGAATGCCGCACTTTCCCCCTCTGCGCCTCTGCCGGTTGGATGAATTGGGAGGTTTATTGAGGAGTAGTCCTGTCGGATACGGACAAGCTTGAAGCGGGCTTTGCTGTGCACCGCGGCTTTGACTGGCAACGCTGACCATTTTACTCCCGGAAGTTGGAAAAAGCCGCCTGTTCAACGCGAAGAAATTGCTTAATGTCACGCCGCTCTATCCTTTGTGAGTAGAATCCCGGCGCGAGGCGTATTCTGCCCTGAGCGCTTGCGACGGCATGGACGGCAGAACCGCGCGGGATGCGGTTGCAAGAAAAGAATAGGCTTCCGCATCGATGGAGGCGCGGGTCGAATAACAGCCTATTGGATTTTGTAAGTGTTCCGAGCGCCGCCCCTTCTCATGCCACCCACAAGACGATTTGTCTCTCAGGTCCTCCTGCCAGTCGCGGCGGCGACGACGGTTGCCATGGTGCTGGCTGCGATGGCGCTCGTTTGGACCGTGAACCAGAGCGACAGCATTTCGATCGAGCGGCAGGTCAGAACGACTCAGACGGCGATCGACAGCAGTGTCGGTGATCTTGCCACGCAGCAGGAGACGATCGCCGTGTGGGACCTTGCCGTTACAGAATTGCGGAAAGAGCAGCTGAACTGGGGCTGGGTCGATGCCGAAATGGGAACGTGGCTTCATCGGCTGTTCGCGCACGACCAGGTCTACATTTTGAACGGACGGGACGAAGCCATTTATGTGATGAAGGGCGGCGCTTCTGCGCCCACCGAGCAATATCTGCTTGCGGCGCCGGATCTGCAGCCTCTCGTGGATACTGCGCGTGCGCAGCTGAATGAGCGCGCGTCCGCCGATAGCGGTGCGGGCGCGCAGATTTTCGGCCATTCGGGGAAATTCCTCGAGATCCTGGGCCGGCCCGGGATTGCGAGCGCGATGACGATCGTGCCGTCGACGGATGCGGTCACTCAGGCGCCCGGTTCGGAATCGATCCTGCTGAGCGTACGGTTTCTCGACGGAAGCTTTCTTACGACGCTTTCGTCGCGCAATCTCATCGCGCAGCCTCGCCTGTCGCGTTTCAACACGGCGCTCCCACGCGAGCGGGCCATTGCCCTGCGCACGGATCAGGGCGCGGCGGTGGGGTATTTCATCTGGGAGCCGGAGCTTCCGGGCACCGAGATCCTGACTGTGCTCGGACCAGTCGTCGCCATCGTGTTCGTGGCCATCCTGCTGCTGATGGCTCTGCTTGTCGGTTCGCTTCGAAGGTCCGTCAAGGAGCTCGAGGAGAGCGAGCGAAAGGCTCGGCACCGCGCGCTTCACGACGTGCTGACCGGACTTCCCAACCGGACGTTGTTCAACGCCCGCCTTGACGAGGCCATCGAGGCCGTTGCCCGCGGCGGCGCGCTTGCGGTCTTGACGCTCGACCTCGACCGTTTCAAGCACGTCAACGATACGCTCGGACACGGCGCCGGCGATACGCTCATTCGCGCTTTCTCCAGACGCTTGTCCGACATCGTCCGCCCGCTCGATACGGTGGCGCGCCTCGGCGGCGATGAATTCGCCATCGTGCTGCCGGGCGTCGAAACCGCGTGCGAGATCGAAACCCTCTGCGACCGGATTCTCGACGCGGTTCGTCAACCCTTCGACATCGAAGGCAGCCAGGCTTTCGTGGGCGTCAGCATCGGCATCGCCTTTGCGCCGCGGGACGGGACGACACGCCACGAACTGGTCCGCAAGGCAGATATCGCGCTCTATCGCGCGAAGGACGAGGGACGCGATTGCCATCGCTATTTTGCGCCCTCCATGGACGAGATCGTCAAGCGGCGCGGCAAGATCGACGAGGAACTGCGGGCGGCCCTGGCTTCGGGCGACGGGCTTTCCATGTATTACCAGCCGCAGGTAGCCTCCGACGGGTGTCGGGTGGTCGGGCTCGAAGCGCTCATCCGCTGGAACCACCCGACCCGCGGGCCCCTGCTGCCCGATCAGTTTATCCCGGTCGCGGAAGAGACCGGGCTCATCGTCCGGCTTGGCGAATGGGTGCTGCGAGAAGTTTGCGCGACGGCCCTGCAATGGCCCCAACTCTTCTTCGCGGTCAATGTCTCGGCCGCGCAGTTCAGATCGAACGGATTTGCCGAGAGGGTGATTGCGCTCGTGCGCCGCGCCGGCGTCGACCCGCGCAGGATCGAGCTCGAGGTCACCGAAAAGGTGCTGCTGGGCGATCAATTGACCCGCGACGCTCTCAGGACGCTTCGGGCGGCCGGATTTACTATTGCGCTCGACGATTTCGGAACCGGTCATTCGAGCCTCGGATATCTGCGTCAGTTTCAGGTCGACAAGATCAAGATCGATCGGTCGTTCGTGCAGAATCTCGGGCATGAGGCCGATACCGAATCCGACGCGATCGTGGTGGCGATCATCACTCTCGGCCAGGCCCTGGGCCTGATGGTGACGGCCGAGGGCGTCGAAACCGCACAACAAAAGGCGTTTTTGATGCGTTCAGGATGCGCCGAAATGCAGGGCTTCCTGTTTTCCCGCCCGGTTCCCGCAAGCGACATCGAGACCGTCATCCATCATCCGAGGATGGAATCCGGACCCGCACACAAAAGAAGCGGCGTGGCAGCGCCCGGGCTGCTAAAGAAGAGCGTCCTTGCTGACCGGTCGGGTGAAAAATGAACAACGTGATTTCCAGCGACAGATTGTCCGATGTCCTGCCCACCGATGGCTTTCAGGGAGCACTTGCGGGGCGCGTGTGGCGGCCTGGCATCGGCCCGTGCCTGGTGTCGATCCGCCAGGAGGGCGTGATCGACATCTCGAGAGCCTTCGCGACCATGAGCGAACTCGCCGCAGCGGCGGACCCTGCGCGAATCCTCAAAACGGCCGAGGGCGACAACCTCGGATCGCTCGCCTCCCTGTTGGCGAACACCTTGCCGGATGGGCGGGACCCGTCGAAACCCTGGCTTCTGGCTCCTGTCGATCTGCAGGTCATCAAGGCCGCCGGCGTCACCTTTGCGGTTTCCATGTTGGAACGGGTCATCGAGGAGCGCGCGCGGGGCGACGCGGGCGCGGCCACGGCCATCCGCGCCGAGGTCACCCGCCTTGTCGGCGACGATCTCGCAAAGCTCAGGCCCGGGTCGCAAGAGGCCATGGACCTCAAGGCCGTCTTGGTCGCACAGGGCGCGTGGAGCCAGTATCTGGAAGTCGGCATCGGCCCGGACGCCGAGATTTTCACCAAGGCTCCGACCCTCTCGGCCGTCGGCCCATACATGGATGCCGGCTACCACCCCAAATCGACCTGGAACAACCCGGAGCCCGAAGTCGTCGTGGTGGTCTCGTCCACGGGCAAGATCGTCGGTGCGAGCCTCGGCAACGATGTAAACCTGCGCGATGTCGAAGGCCGCTCCGCATTGTTGCTGTCGAAAGCCAAGGACAACAACGCGTCCTGCGCGATCGGCCCCTTCATCCGATTTTTCGACGCCACATTCTCGCTCGACGACGTGCGGGGGACGAATGTGACGCTGACTGTCGAGGGCGAGGACGGCTTCCGGCTCGAAGGATCGTCTTCGATCGCCAGGATCAGCCGCGATCCGGAAGATCTCGTGGCCCAGACCATCGGCCCCAATCATCAATATCCGGACGGCTTCGTGCTCTTCCTCGGTACCATGTTCGCGCCGACGCAGGATCGGGACGAGCCGGGCCTCGGCTTCACCCACAAGCCCGGCGACATCGTCACCATCGCGGCGCCAAAACTCGGCGCGCTGGTCAATCGCATGCGACAAAGCTCGGATTGCGAGCCGTGGACATTCGGAATTGTTGCGCTCATGACTAACCTTGCGCAACGGGGCCTTCTCAAGACCAAAACGGAAACTCTCTCATGACGCTTCATGCCAAGAACTTCATCGCCGGCGAGTGGATCGCAGGGGCCAACGCGGCATCCGACATCAATCCGTCGAACACCAACGACGTCGTGGGAGAATTCGCCCGCGCCGACGCCGCCGATGCGAAGCGCGCGATCGAGGCCGCTCACGCGGCTTTTCCCGCCTGGGCCCGTTCGTCGATTCAAACGCGCCACGATATCCTGAAAAAGGTCGGCGATGAGATCATCGCACGCAAGGACGAACTCGGCCGGCTACTGTCCCGCGAGGAAGGCAAGACCTTGCCCGAGGGCATCGGCGAGGTCATGCGCGCCGGCCAGATATTCCAGTTCTTCGCAGGCGAATGTCTTCGCCTCGCCGGCGAGAAACTCGCCTCCGTCCGGCCCGGCGTCGATGTCGAAATCACGCGCGAGCCCATTGGCGTTGTGGGCCTGATCACGCCATGGAACTTCCCCATTGCAATCCCGGCCTGGAAAATCGCGCCGGCACTGGCCTACGGCAATTGCGTGGTGTTCAAGCCCGCAGAACTCGTTCCCGCGTCGGCCCATGCTCTCTCGGAGATCATCGTGCGGGCGGGCGTGCCGTCCGGGGTGTTCAATCTTGTGATGGGCCGGGGCTCGATCGTCGGCGAAGTCATGCTGAACAGCCCCAAGATCGCCGCCATCTCGTTCACTGGCTCGGTCTCGACAGGACGGAAGGTCGCGCAGGCCTGCATCGCATCGGACCCGATGAAGAAGATGCAGCTGGAGATGGGCGGAAAGAACCCGCTCGTGGTGCTCGACGACGCGGACCTGAAGGTTGCGGTGGAATGCGCCGTCAACGGAGCGTTTTTCTCCACCGGTCAACGGTGTACCGCCTCGTCGCGCCTCATCGTGACGGAAGGCATTCACGACCGGTTTGTGGACGCGGTGTCGGAACGCATGAAAGGGCTCGTCATCGACGACGCGCTGAAAGCGGGGACGCAGATCGGCCCTGTCGTCGACCAGAACCAGCTCGATCAGGACCTCAGCTATATCCGGATCGGGCAGGACGAGGGCGCAAGGCTTGCCGCCGGCGGCGAGCTGCTCAACCGCGAAGCGCCGGGCTTTTACCTCGCCCCGGCTTTGTTCGTGGATGTGGATAACGGGATGCGGATTGCGCGCGAGGAAATCTTCGGCCCGGTCGCGACCGTCACGCGGGCTCGCAGTTACGAGGATGCGCTGGCGATCGCCAACGATACGGCCTTCGGCCTGTCGGCAGGCATCTGCACATCGAGCCTGAAACATGCGGGCCATTTCAAGCGCAACAGCGAAGCCGGGATGGTGATGGTGAACCTGGCGACGGCCGGTGTCGATTACCACGTGCCCTTCGGCGGGCGCAAAGGCTCGTCCTATGGACCGCGCGAGCAAGGGCGCTACGCGCAGGAATTCTACACAACTGTCAAGACGGCCTACACGGCCGACGGGAACTGACGGCTTTTGCACCTGACCCGCGGCTTCCGCGCTCATCGATCACCCTCTCGCTTGCCCGCGGGAGGGTGATGTCGTTTCAGGCATCTCGATGCGTCGCGCCTGCCGTTCAGCGCGGGTTTTCCACCCGGGCCTTGCAACGCTGCTTGACTCAAAAATTTGATGCATCATAATCGTTCCGCAAGGGAACGTAGAGGTCAATCAAAGTCCAAACCGCATCGATGCATGTGTTCGCAGGTTAAACGCTCGCGAAACCGAACAATCTTTCGCAGTTTCAGCCACCTGCTGGATGGGTAGTTACATAATCAACTTACGTTTCTAGGACAATTTGGGCTTCAATCCGAGTTAGTTTACTTCGTTGCGTGGTTTCTGGGACTGCCGCCCGCCCCTTCCCTTTATGCGAAGACTTGCTGCGTAAACCGAAATTCGACCTGAACAAACCAGAGGAAGATCACGATGAAAATGAGGCTTAGCGTGCTGGCCGCCCTCGCCGGATTGCTTTGTGCCGGTGGATCCGCAGCGGTCGCGCAAGAGGCGGCGGTCAAGGGCGGAACGCTCAACATGATCGCCCAACCCGAGCCGCCGATGTTGATGGTCGGGCTGAACACGCAAGGGCCGACACTGTATGTGGGCGGGCAGATCTACCAGAGCCTCCTGACCTACGGCACCGACCTGAAGCCTCTCCCGTCGCTCGCCAAGTCCTGGGTCATCTCGGACGACGGGCTGACCTACACGTTCACCCTCCAGGACAATGTCAAATGGCACGACGGGAAGCCGTTCAGCGCCGATGACGTCGTGTTCACCGCCGACAAGTTCCTCCGCGAGGCGCATCCGCGCTGGCGCCTTATCGCAACCACCTATGTGGAGAGCATCACCGCACCGGCTCCCAATCAGGTCGTGTTCAAACTGAAGACGCCCTTCTCGGCCTTCATCAGCGCGTTCGAACTCAGCTCCTTCCCGATCATTCCAAAGCACCTCTACGAGGGCACGGATTACCGCACCAATCCCGCCAACCAGACGCCTATCGGCACCGGCCCGTTCAAGCTGAAGGAATGGAAGCGCGGCTCTTACATCCATCTCGTACGCAACGAGGATTACTGGAAGCCCGGCAAGCCTTATCTGGATGAGCTCTATTTTCGCATCATCCCCGATTCCGCCTCGCGCGCGGTCGCTTTCGAGAAGGGCACGGTCGACGTTCTTCGCGGCGGCGACGTCGAGGGCTTCGAGGTTCGCCGGCTCGTGAAGCTGCCTGAGGTGGAAAACACCACCAGCGGCTGGGAGAACTACGCACCGCTCGTGTTCATGCAGATGAACCAGCGCACCATGCCGTTCTCGGACAAGCGCGTTCGCCAGGCCATCATGCATGCGATCGATCGCGAGTTCATCGTCAAGAACGTGTTCTTCGGCCTCGGCAAGGTTGCGACGGGTCCATTCGCGTCCTCGACCTTGTACTACTCGCCCGATGTTCCGGCCTATCCGTTCGATCTGCCCAAGGCCAAGAAGCTCCTGGCTGATGCAGGCATCAAGCCTGGCGACTACACCATCCGGTTAATGCCGCTTCCCTACGGCGCCGCGTGGGACCGTATGTCCGAATACGTCAAGCAGCAGATCGAGCAACTCGGCTTCAAGGTCGTGATCCAGGGCGTCGATGCCGGTGGCTGGTCACAGAAGCTGGCCGATTTCGATTTCGATCTCACGTTCAACTTCACCTATCAGTATGGCGATCCGGCGCTGGGTGTTGCGCGGCACTACCTGTCGAACAACGTCGTCAAGGGAACGCCCTACGGCAACAACCAGAACTACCTGAACCCCAAGGTCGACGAACTCTTCGCCGTCGCGGCCGGCGCGGTCAGCAAGGACGTGGCGACCAAGGCCTACGCCGAAGCGCAGAAGATCCTCGTCGACGACGTGGCGCTCGGCTGGCTCTACGAGATGCAGAACGTCACCATCAGCCGCAAGAAAGTAAAGAACCTCGTGAGGACCGGCATCGGCCTCAATGAATCCATGGACGAGGTCTGGGTCTCCAAGTAACCGCCGCATGGGATCGGGCCGGCATGTTAACGCCGGCCCGTCTCACGCCATGCCGCCGTCGGGAGAGAATTTTTGAAAACGCTCGATTTCCTGTTTCAGCGCTTCCTCAAGGCGATTCTGGTCGTCCTCGGGGTCGTGATTTTGAACTTCGTGCTGATCCACATGGCGCCGGGCGATCCCGCCTCCGTCCTCGCGGGTGAAGCAGGAGCCGGCGACGCCAAGTTCATCGCCCAGTTGCGCGCCCAGTTCGGCCTCGATCAACCGCTCTACTGGCAGCTTTGGACGTATCTCAAGGGCGTCCTGACCGGCGATCTAGGCTATTCCTACCGCAATCAGGTCCCGGTCATGACGCTGATTTTGGACCGTCTGCCCGCCACGTTGCTGCTGACCGGATGCGCCTTCGTGTTTTCGCTCGTGCTCGGGATTCTGCTCGGCGTCATCGCGGCCTATCGCAGGGGCAGTATCGCCGACAGCGTCGTCATGACCAGCGCACTCGTCTTCTACGCGACGCCTTTGTTCTGGATTGCCCTGATGTCGGTGCTGGTGTTTTCGCTGCACCTCGATTGGCTGCCGCCCTTCGACATGGAGAGCATCGGCGCCAACTATACCGGCTGGGCGCGCGTTGCAGATATCGCGCACCATCTCGTCCTGCCGACCGTGACTCTCGGCCTGTTTTTCACCGCCGTGTATACGCGCCTTACGCGCGCCTCCATGCTGGAGGTAATGGCGCTCGATTTCGTCAAGACCGCCCGTGCCAAAGGCGTGCCGAAGGCGCAGATCATCCGCCGCCACGTGCTGCGCAATGCCATCCTGCCGGTCTTCACCTTCGCCAGCATGCAGGCCGGCCAGTTGGTCGGCGGCGCCGTGCTGACGGAGACGGTGTTTGCGTGGCCAGGCATCGGACGGCTGATGTTCGATGCGCTGTTGCAGCGCGACTATCCGGTTCTGCTCGGCGTATTTCTCGTGACCGCGGCCGTCGTGGTGCTGGTCAACCTGATCGCGGATCTCCTCTACCGGTTCGTCGATCCCCGTATCGAAGCCGCGGCCTGAGGAGAGGCGACATGAATTTCTTCAAGCGTTACGCGCGCAATTACGGCGCTCTTATCGGGCTCGCGATCCTGCTCGTGGTGATGGTGCTGGCCTTCGCGGCGCCTTTGCTGTTCCCCGTCAGCCCTTGGCAGAGCGTCGGCGACCCGTTGCTGCCGCCATCCGAAGATCCGGCTTTTCCGTTTGGCACCGACATGCTGGGACGGGATATCGCGGCGGGCCTTGCCTATGGGGCTCGCGTTTCGCTTCTCATCGGCGTCATTTCGACGGCCGTCGCCGTCGTGATCGGCGTCACCATCGGGGCGCTCGCGGGATTTTATGGCGGACGGGTCGACGATCTCCTGATGCGCTTCACCGAGTTCTTTCAGACCATCCCTGCTTTCGCCATGGCGGTCGTGCTGGTGGCTATCTTCAATCCCGACATCGTGTCGATCACACTCGCAATCGCGGTTGTGTCGTGGCCCCCCGTCGCGCGGCTCGTTCGCGGCGAGTTCCTGAGCTTGCGCTCCCGGGAGTTCGTGCAGGCCGCCATCGTGATCGGCCAGAGCGGCCCCCGGATCATGTTCACGCAGATCCTGCCCAACGCGATCTCACCCATCATCGTCACGGCGTCGCTGATGGTCGCGACCGCGATCCTGACCGAAAGCTCGCTATCTTTCCTCGGCCTTGGCGACCGCAACATGATGAGCTGGGGCTTCATGATCGGCGCCGCACGCACGATGCTGCGCGAAGCCTGGTGGATGAGCGTGTTTCCTGGCGTTGCCATCCTGTTGACGGTTCTGGCCATCAACCTGATCGGCGAAGGGCTCAATGACGCGATGAACCCGCATCTGCGCGGGCGGAAGGGCTGAGATGAACGCGCAAGCCACACCCCTTCTTCGCGTCGAAAATCTCTCGATTCCTCTCCCAGTCGGGCTTGATCGCGAATTCGCCGTCGAGAAAATCTCCTACGATCTCCATGCGGGCGAAATTCTTTGCATCGTGGGTGAATCCGGTTCCGGCAAATCCATGACCGCCAATGCCATCATGGGACTGCTTCCGGAGTATCTGACTCCTTCGGGCGGGCGCATTCTGTTTCGGGACAAGGACCTGCTGGCCATGCGCGAATCCGAGCTCGAGCAAGAGCGCGGACGGTCGATGGCGATGGTATTCCAGGAGCCGCTGTCGGCACTCAACCCGTTAATGAAAGTACGCGACCAGATCGCCGAAGTGATGGAGGTGCATGGCGAACGCAACGCCGAGGTGCGTGACCGGCGCGTTCTCGACCTGCTCGAATATGTCGGACTTCC
Organism: Microvirga sp. P4_A5; assembly: GCF_056402495.1. NCBI lineage: Bacteria > Pseudomonadati > Pseudomonadota > Alphaproteobacteria > Hyphomicrobiales > Methylobacteriaceae > Microvirga > Microvirga sp. P4_A5. Next base: position 13,928 of record NZ_JBFUHH010000002.1, read on the forward strand.
CGATCCGGCAAATTTGCGAGACGCCTATCCTTTCCGCTTGTCGGGCGGGCAGCGGCAACGCGTCATGATCGCAATGGCGCTGGCTCTCGAGCCGGCCCTCCTCATCGCCGACGAACCCACCACCGCGCTCGATGTGACGACCCAGGCGCAAATTCTCGATCTGATCCGCCGCATCCAGAAGGCCCAGGGCATGGGCGTGATGTTCGTGACTCACGATTTCGGCGTCGTCGCCGATATTGCCGACCGCGTCGTCGTCATGGAGCGGGGCGTCGTCGTCGAGCAGGGTCTTGCGGCTGACGTCCTGAACCGTCCCCAGCACCCCTACACGAGGCGGCTCATCGCCGCGGTGCCGCATCGCGAGGCGCACGACGCGAAGGCGGCGGCGGAGGGCGATCTCCTGCTCGACGTGAGGAATCTTCGCAAGACCTATCGCAGCGGAGGCGGATTTTTTTCGAAGCCGCGCGTTGTCAAGGCCGTCAACGATATCAGCTTTACGCTCCGGCGTGGCGAGACCCTCGGGGTGGTGGGCGAATCAGGTTCCGGCAAGTCGACGCTCGGCCGTTGTCTCTTGAAACTGACGGAAGTCGATGGCGGGCAGGTTCTGTTTCGCGGGCGCGATGTCGTGCCGCTCTCGGCGCGTGCTTTTCGTCCAATACGTCGTCACATGCAGATGGTCTTTCAAGACCCCTTCGCGTCCCTGAACCCCCGCCAGACCGTAGGGCGCATTCTCACGGACGGGCCGGTTGCAAACGGCGTCTCGTATGCCGAGGCGGAACGCAAGGCGCGCGAACTTCTGGACCTCGTCGGCCTCGAATCCTCGGCGTTCGACCGCTACCCGCAGGAGTTTTCCGGTGGCCAGCGCCAGCGTGTCGGAATCGCGCGCGCCCTCGCTCTCGATCCTGAATTGCTTGTGGCCGACGAAAGCGTCTCGGCCCTCGACGTGTCGGTTCAGGCGCAGGTTCTCGAGTTGCTGCAAGACCTGCAACGCCGGCTCAACATCGCCATCATTTTCATCACACACGACCTTCGCATCGCGGCCCAGATCTGCGACCGCATCGCCGTGATGTATCGCGGCGAGATCGTCGAGTCGGGCCCGCCCGAGCAGGTGTTCGATGCGCCCCAACACGCCTATACGCAACGTCTGATTGCCGCTATTCCGGGCCTTCACTGGAACCCGCGCCTCGCGGTGCTGTGATGATTCCCGCAGGAGAGAACACGATGCCCCCCCTAGCTGTCCGCTCCGGCGGCGAGATTCTCGTCCGCCAACTCATGATCAACGGCGTGCGCCGGGTTTTCATGGTCGCCGGCGAAAGCTTCCTGCCCTGCATCGACTCGCTTTATGCGCACCGCGATGAGATTTCCACCGTGTCGTTCCGGCAGGAGGGCGGAGCCGCCTATGCGGCGGAAGCGCATGGCAAGCTGACGGGCGAACCCGGCATCTGCTTCGTCACCCGCGGGCCGGGCGCGACCAATGCGAGCATCGGTGTGCACACGGCCTATCAGGACGGCACGCCAATGATTCTCTTCGTCGGCCAGATCGGGTCCGACACGGTTGAGCGCGACTGTTTCCAGGAAGTCGATTATCGCCGCATGTTCGGCTCCATGGCCAAATGGGTCGCGAGCATCGACCGTACGGACCGCATCCCGGAATACATCGCCCGCGCGTTCCAGGTTGCCCGGAGTGGAAGACCGGGGCCGGTGGTGCTGGCGCTTCCCGAGGACACTCTGTGGGGACAGGCTTCCGTCGCGGACGTCCTGCCGGGAGCCCGCGCACACGCCCACCCGGCGCCTGCCGAAATCGCCCGCCTCGCGGAACTTCTCGAACAGGCCGAGCGGCCCTTCATGATCGTTGGCGGCGCCGGCTGGAACGACGAGGCGCTGGCGAAGATGCGCGGCTTCGCAGAGCGTTTCGATCTGCCGGTCGGCGTCTCCTGGCGCCGCCTGGAATGCTTCGACAACCGACATGCGAATTTTGCCGGTCATGTGGGCTATGGAATGGACCGAAGACTCGCGCAGCGCATGGAGGATTCGGACCTCCTGCTGGCAGTCTGCACGCGTCTCGACGAGCCCACCACCGAAGGCTATGTCCATGTGACGAGCCCCGTCCCGCGCCAGACCTTGGTTCACATTCATCCTGATCCGAACGAGCTCGGCCGGGTCTATCGGGCGGAACTCGCCATGGTGGCCGATCCGACCGGCTTCAGCACCGCGGTTGCGTCGCTCTCGCCCAAGGCAACGCCTCGCTGGGCCGGTGCCGCGAAGGCGGCCAATGCGGAGTATCAAGCGACGCTGGAGCCGGGACCGATGCCAGGCGAAACGAATCTCGCCAAAATTTCCGCCTCGCTCCGCGACCGCCTGCCGAAGGACGCGTGCATCACTCTCGGAGCCGGCAACTTCGCGCTGTTTCCGCACCGGTTTCTACAATTCTCCGGGCCGGGCACGCAGGCCTCGCCGGTCTGCGGCGCGATGGGATACGGGCTCCCGGGCGCCATCGCCGCGAAGCTCGCTTTTCCTGAACGTGTCGTCATCTGCTACGCGGGCGACGGCTGTTTCCAGATGACCATGCAGGAGCTTGGTACCGCGGCGCAAAGCAAGCTGGGGATCGTCATTCTCGTCTTCAACAATGGCATGTGGGGCACCATCCGGCAGCACCAGGAGCGCGAATACCCGGCACGCGTGTTCGGTCTTTCGCTGACCAACCCCGATTTCGCCGCGCTTGTGCGTGCCTATGGCGGACACGGGGAGACGGTCGCGCGGACGGGAGATTTCATGCCCGCATTCGAACGTGCGCTCGCCTTCGCCGAGCGTGAATCGATGCCGGCGCTCATCGAAGTGCAGTACGATCCGAACGGTATCACCCCCGACACCACACTGGCCGCGGTGCGGGATGCGGCGCTGACGCGGGCCGGCGCCTAATATCAAGACCATGCAACAGGAGCGAAGCTCGATGCGAGCGTTCTTTCATCCCGATCAAAGTCTGCACGACCCCCAGCAATTCATGCAAGTCGGCCGCATTCGCGATCCCAAGGACTTGCCGAGCCGCACGGAGGCGCTGCTGGGCGCGCTCGCGAAACGCGGCGTTTCGCCGGAAAAGCCTGCCGATTATGGCGTGGGGCCGGCCCTGACGATCCACACGCAACCCTTCGTGGATTTCCTGCAGAGCGCCTACGAGCGTTGGCGCGCGGTTCCGGAAGCGGGGCCGGAAGTCCTGCCCAATGTCTCCCCCTATTGGAACGGGCGCCCCGAATGGCAGAGCCGCCCCCCATGCCGCTCCAACTGGATCGTGGCTGAAGCCGGCTATTATCTCGGTGACCTCGCGGTGCCGATCGGACCCAACACGTGGACGTCCACAATCCGGTCCAGTCATACTGCGACGGCCGCAGCGGATGCGATCCTCGCCGGCGAAGCCGTGGCCTATGCGTTGTGCCGGCCCTCCGGCCACCACGCGCGTACCGATCGGGCCTCCGGCTTCTGTTATCTCAACAATTCGGCGATCGCGGCACAGCGCCTGCGAAGCCGCTACGCCAAGGTGGCTGTGCTCGACGTGGACGCGCATCATGGTGACGGAACGCAGGAGATCTTCTATCGCCGCGCCGATGTGCTGACCGTGTCCGTCCATGTCGACCCGAATTCCTACTACCCGTATTACATCGGGTACGCCGATGAGCGCGGGCATGGCGATGGCGAGGGATACAACATCAACATTCCGCTTCCGCCCAAAGCCAACGACGCGACCTTTCATGCCGCAGTCGAAGAGGCAGCGATGAAAGTCCGCGATTTCGGCGCCGAGGCGCTCGTCGTGGCTCTCGGCTACGATAGCCATCGGGAGGATCCGATCGGCTTGCTGGACGTTTCGACGGAAGGGTTTCGCGGCATCGGCGAACGCATCCGCGCCATCGGCCTGCCCACCGTTGTGGTGCAGGAGGGCGGATACCAGATTTCGGTGATCGGGGATTGTCTCGGGCAGTTCCTTGACGGACTTCTCGAAAACAAACCTTATGGCGGCTAAGCGGTATCGCTCCAGTTTGGAAGGAAACAGGCAATGACACAGGCTCTCCAGTTCTACATCGACGGATCGTGGGTTTCTCCAGTCGGGAGCGCAACGCTCGAGGTCGTGAACCCCGCCACGGAGGAGGCTTATGCGCGCATCGCGATGGGCGAAAAAGCGGATGTCGACAAGGCCGTCGCAGCGGCGAAGCGCGCGTTCGGTTCGTTCTCGCGCAGCTCGCGCAAGGAGCGGGTGGAGCTCATGGAAAGCGTGATCGCCACCTATAAGAAGCATTACGACGAGATGGCAGCCGCAATCTCCGACGAGATGGGTGCACCGCTGGGCTTTGCCAAAGAGGCCCAGGCGGCGGCGGGCCTCGGGCACCTGGCGCAGGTTCTCGAGGTTCTCAAGACTTTCGAGTTCGACGAGATGATCAACAACGCTCTGATCACCCGTGAGCCTATCGGGGTCTGCGGTTTCATCACACCGTGGAACTGGCCCATGAACCAGATCGCCTGCAAGGTCGGTCCGGCGCTCGCCACCGGCTGCACCATGGTGCTCAAGCCAAGCGAAGTGGCGCCGATGTCGGGCGTGCTGTTCAGCCAGATCATGCACGAAGCGGGCGTTCCGGCCGGCGTCTACAACATGGTCAACGGTGACGGCCCGACGGTCGGCCAGGCGCTCTCGACGCATCCCGACATCGACATGGTGTCGTTCACCGGCTCGACGCGCGCAGGCATCGCGGTTGCACGCGCGGCCGCCGACACGGTGAAGCGCGTGTCGCAGGAACTCGGTGGAAAATCGCCCAATATCATCCTGCCGGATGCGGATTTCCTCCGGGCGGTCACGCACGGCACCCGTCAGTGCTTCAGCAATAGCGGCCAGTCGTGCAACGCACCGACGCGCATGCTGGTGCCGGCAGACCGTCAGGAGGAGGTCATCGAGATCGCTCGCAAGATCGCTGAACAGACGGTCGTGGGCGATCCCCGTGCTGCGACGACTACCATCGGACCGGTCGTCAGCAAGGTGCAGTTCGAGAAGATCCAGGCTCTGATCGAGGCGGGCATTGCCGAAGGCGCGCGCCTGGTTGCGGGCGGGCCGGGCCGGCCGGAAAATCTCAACCGCGGCTATTACATTCGCCCGACTGTCTTTGCCGACGTGCGCAACGACATGACGATTGGTCGCGAAGAGATTTTCGGACCCGTGCTGTCGATCTTGCCCTATGACAGCGAAGAGGAAGCCATCGCGATCGCCAACGATACGGTGTACGGCCTTTCGAGCTATGTCACGTCCGGCGATCTCGATCACGCCCGCAAGGTCGGTCGCCAGATACGCGCCGGCATGGTGCATCTCAACGGTGCCCCCGGTGACGTCGCGGGTGCCTTCGGCGGCTACAAGCAATCCGGAAACGGCCGCGAATGGGGCAAGTTCGGCTTCGAGGATTTCCTCGAGGTCAAATCGATGTTCGGCTACCAGGCCGCGTGACCATCGAACGGGATCGAGGCACGACTCGCGGCCTCGATCCCGAAAAAAAGGAGGGCGCAATGTCAACGCAGGCGGGATGCTGTCGTGGATTTTGAATTCAAAACCATCGACCATAGCAAACTGGGTGAAGTGGTCTATCAGCACATCGCCGAGGCGCTGATCAAGGGCGCCTTGAAGCCGGGCGAACGACTCAAGATCCGCGACCTGGCGCACGACATGGGAACCAGCGTAACCCCTGTGCGCGATGCGATCCTCCGCCTTGTTCATGAAGGCGCTCTGTTGTTGAAGAGCCCGCGCGACATCCGCGTACCGGTCCTGCATCAGGACCGGTATCTGGAGATACGCACCATCCGACTGAAGCTGGAAGGGCTGGCGGCAGAGCGGGCTGCCAGCAACGCATCGGCCGCCGACATCGGACGCCTGGAACGGCTCATCGACGACAATGAGCGCGCTCTTTCGCGGAACGAATTCGCGCGCGCCACCGAAAGCAATCAGATCTTCCACTTCGAACTCGCGAACATTGCCGCCATGCCGATTCTGCGGGGCATACTGCAAAATCTCTGGCTTCAAATGGGCCCGGTCATCGCCGCCGCCTATGAAGGCGGGGGGCGGACCATGATCGAACACCACTACATTGTGCTCGATGCCATCCGCCGGCATGATTCCGTCTCGGCCAAGAACGCCATCCGGGAAGACATCCTGGGCGGTGGCGGCGTCATTCTTCACAGCAACATCCTGAGCAGCAACGACGCGTGAGCGGTCCGCATTCACCGAAGGTTTTCAACGTCATGGCTTTTTCCACTTCCACCCGCGTCAACCTCGACCGCTTCTGGTCGACGATCGAGCGCTCGGCCGAGATCGGGCGCGGCCGCGAGGGCGGACTATCGCGCCTTGCGCTCAGCGATTCCGACAAGGCTGTCCGCGATGTGTTCGTGGATTGGTGTCGGGAGGCGGGGCTCGCCGTGACCGTCGATCGCGTCGGTAATATTTTCGCACGCCGGTCCGGGCTGGACGACACATTGCCGCCTGTTCTAATGGGGAGCCATCTCGATACCCAGGCAAATGGCGGACGGTTCGACGGGATCGTAGGAGTTCTCGGCGCACTCGAAGTTATCCGCACCCTGAATGACCTTGGGCACCAGACGCAGCGGCCGATCGAGATCGTCAATTGGACGAACGAGGAAGGCGCGCGTTTCTCCCCGCCGATGACGGCCTCCGGATGCTTCGCCGGCGCGTACGAACTCGATTGGGTTCATCAGCGCCCGAGCGACGACGGCGCGACGTTTGGCGAGGAGTTGCGACGCATCGGTTATCTCGGCGATGCCCCAGTCGGCGGCCGGGAACTCGATGCCTATTTCGAACTTCATATCGAGCAGGGCCCGATCCTCGATGCGGAGAAGACGCAGGTTGGCATCGTTACCCATGCGTACAGCTCGCGCGGATTTTTTGTGGAATTCAACGGTGAGACGGCCCATGCGGGACCTTGTCCGATGGAGCGTCGCCGCAACGCACTCGTGGCAGCAGCTCGCCTGCTTGTCGCCGTGGACGATATCGGGTGGGATTACGCCGACACCGGCGGCAAGGCGACCGCGGCGCGAATGACCGCTTGGCCCAACAAGGCCGGCATCGTGTCGGACTGGGCGCAGGCCTTCTGCGATGTGCGCCACGACGACCCGACGGTCGCAGCCGTCATGGCCGAACGGGTCGAGCGCGCGGTGGGCGTTTCGGCCGCCCGCGCGGGTTGCACAGGCAAGGTGTTCGAGCGCTGGGACTGGGGCGGCGCCATCTTCGACCCGCAGATGATCGCCGACATCCGGACGCACGCTGAGGCTCTCGGATATTCCACCCGCGACCTGCCGAGTCAGGCAGGCCACGACGCCTATTTCCTCGCGCGGGTCTGCCCCGCAGCCATGATCTTTACGCCGTGTCAGGGTGGCATCACCCACAACAACAATGAGCGCGCTACCCGCGAAGACCTGGAGCCCGGGTTGAACGTCCTGTTGCATGCCGCGGTCGGCCGGGCGGATCGTTAGAACGTCCAGACGACATCGTTTGCCGCGCGCTGTGCGGCAAACTCCACTCGCGTGCGACTCGATCCTACGATGTATCCGCGTCGCGCCCGGCCCCGTTGGGTTCAAGAATCACACCGGCATCTCTTGAGTAAAAATGATGCATCATGCATCATGACAAAAGCGCCGAGGAGTTCCCATGACAACCACGCAGACCTCCGATATCGCTTCGCTTCTGGACACGGTTTCGCCCGCACTTTCGCTCGACGAAGTTGACGGAATCGCACGAGATGTTTTCGGCCTCACTGCGCGTGTCTCCGAGCTGACAGGCGAACGTGATCGAAACTTTCATCTGCAAGTGGGCGACGAGCATTATGTATTGAAAGTCAGCAACCCGGCTGAAAGCAGAGAGGTGATCGACTTTCAGACTCGCGCTCTCCTCCATATCGCACAGGTCGATCCGGGTCTCCCCGTGCCCCGCCTGGTACCGACGCGGGCTGGTGCTGCAGAATGGGTGTTGATGCGAGGACACGAGGCGCCGCGCGTCGTCCGCGTTCTCTCGTTCCTGCAGGGAGTGCCTTTCCACCGCGTGTCGGCCGCCCCCATGCTGAGACGCAATCTGGGCATGGCGACGGCGCGCCTGGACCTTGCGATGCGCGGCTTCTTCCACCCTGCCGCGGGCCACGAACTGATGTGGGACCTGAAACATGCAAGTCGCGTGCGCGACCTTCTCGTTCATATTCAGGACGAAGCGCGACGCGCGTTGGCCCAGCGCTATCTCGACACCTTCGAAGTCCACGCTTTACCGAAGCTGCCACATCTGCGCGCTCAGGTGATTCACAACGATCTCAACCCGCATAATGTGCTGGTGTCGCCCGATGACCACAGCCGGATCGCCGGCATCATCGATTTCGGCGACATGGTCCACGCGCCGCTCATCAACAATCTGGCGGTGGCGGCCGCTTATCAGCTCGCGCCAGACGGCCATCCGCTCGAGACAGCCGCCGAGATGATTGCTGCCTATCACGGCGTGCTGCCGCTGGAACCAGAAGAGCTCGACATCCTTTTCGACCTCATCGTGACGCGCATGGTTCTCACCGTCGCAATCACCGGATGGCGGGCTGCGCGGTATCCCGAGAATGCCACCTATATCCTACGCAACAATCCCCAAGCTTGGGCCGGTCTTGCACGTTGCAATGAGTTGAGCCGTACGGAAGCGCAAGCCTACCTGCGGAAGGCCTGCCAAGCGGAGCGACCGATATGACGATGATCAATGCCTACGATCCCGCCAATGCGGGTCACCTGCCTGTGCAACAGCAGGAGATGATCGCGCGACGGCGGCGTCTTCTCGGCCCGGCCTACCGGCTCTTCTACACCGAGCCCGTTCACGTCGTGCGCGGCGATGGCGTCTGGCTCTACGATCCCGAGGGACATGCCTATCTCGACGTCTACAACAATGTGGCGTCGGTCGGCCATTGCCATCCGCACGTGGTCGAGGCGCTCTGCCGACAGGCCGGCACGCTCAACACCCATACGCGGTATCTGCACGATTCCGTGCTCGATTATGCCGAACGGTTACTGGGCCACTTTCCTTCCGCGCTCGGGCACGTGATGTTCACCTGCACCGGCAGCGAGGCGAACGATCTGGCGTTTCGCGTGGCCAAGGCACATACAGGCGGCACCGGCTTCATCGTCACGCAATATGCCTATCACGGCGTCACCAACGCCATTGCCGAGATGTCGCCTTCTCTTGGCAGCTCGATGAGGCTCGGCGACCACGTTCGCACGGTGCCGGCGCCGGATGCCTATCGAAACAGCAGTCAGGATGTCGGCGCGCTGTTCGCTGGTCATGTGCAACGCGCGATCGACGACTTGCGTGCCAACGGCATCAAGCCGGCGGGATTGATCGTCGATACGATTTTTTCAAGCGATGGCGTTTTCACCGATCCTCCCGGCTTCCTCACGGAGGCCGTCGCGGTCATGCACAAAGCCGGCGGGCTCTTCATCGCCGACGAGGTTCAGCCGGGATTTGGCCGGACCGGCGGCCAGATGTGGGGTTTCCAGCGCCACGGAATCGTGCCCGACATCGTCACACTCGGAAAGCCGATGGGCAACGGGCATCCCATGGCGGGCATGGTGGCGCGTCCGGAGATCTTGGCAGAGTTCGGCCAGAATCTGCGCTATTTCAACACGTTTGGTGGAAATCCCGTATCGGCGGCGGTCGGAATGGCGGTGCTGGACGTCATCGAAAACGAAAACCTTGTCGAGAATGCCGCGAAAGTCGGCGCCCGTCTTCGCGTCGGCCTCGAGGAATTGGCGAAGGCGCACGCGATCATCGGCGACATCCGTGCAGCCGGCTTGTTCGTCGGCGCCGAGTTGGTGCGCGATCGGCGTACACGCGAGCCTGCGACGGAAGAAACCGCCCGCGTCGTCAACGGGCTTCGCGCCCGTCGCATCCTGATCAGCGCGGCGGGACCGGCTGCCAACGTGCTCAAGATCAGGCCGCCCCTCGTTTTCTCGAACGACAACGCCGACCTATTCCTCACCGCACTCGACGAGGTCCTGAGGGAAGTCGCGGGTCGCTAGGCGAGACCCGCGACGTGGAAACCGAGTAATCAGGCGGAGGCCTGCGAGAGAGCCTCCGGCTGCTTGACCTCGATTTCGACGAACGCGATCGGGTGCTCTGATCCGTTCATGACATCGTGCTCGATGCCGGCAAAGCGCATATAGGATTGCCCGGCGACGAGCGGCACGTCCCTCGCCGATTGACCATCATGGATTCTGAGTATTCCATCCGTCAGCATGATGACGAAATAGGGCCATTCGTGCCGATGCCAGCCGGTTACCGCGCCAATCGGAAAATCCCATCGGGTGATACGAATGGTCGTGTCGTCTTGCTGTACTGTCGGGACAGCAGGGATCGTGCATTGAAAAGCCATGTTTCTCTCGTGTGACAAAGAACCGACAGGTGTATTCTTCGGTTTCGGTGGGGGATGGTCCCAACATCGCGCACGCGATGTCGACCGGCGGCATTTCGCGCAACGTCATGGTAGTGCTCGCCCTGAACGTCGAGCGGGGATGAGTACGGTCGCGGCAGCGCCGATCACCAGAACGAGCCCGATGAAATCCGCCAGCGTTGGTTGTTCACCGAGCAGCAGCATCGCCCCGTAAACCCCGACCGGAGGAACCATCAACGTTCCAAGGCTCGCAGTGCCGGCCGGAATACGCGCCAGGATGGCGAACCAGAGAAGATAGGCAAGCGCCTGTGACAGAAGCACGTGGTAGAGGAACGCCATGATCGTGGCCGTCTGAAGCGCATGCGGCAGAGGCACACCCTCGAACGCGAGCATGCCGCACGTGGCGCAGACGGCGCCGACGAGGATTTGCCAAGTGGCGATGGTGAGGGGCGGCGCCGCGACGGGAAATCGTTTGCTGACGATGGTGCCGAGAGCCCAGCAAATTCCCGCCGCCAGTGACAGCAACACTCCGGTCGTGAGCTCACCACTCCGCAGCAACGGCCACCCGAGTGCCACCAATCCGCCCGCCCCGAGCGCAAGCCCGAGGCATCGTCGCCGGTCGAATTTCTCGCCCAACAGGAAGCGCGCAAAGACGACGGTCCAGATCGGCATCGTGAATGTCACGATTGCGGCTCGCGACGTGGGGCCGGAAAGTTGTGCGAATGTCAGCAGAATATTGAAGGCCGCGATCGAGAGAAATCCGGCGCCGATCAGTCGCGCCCAATGGTCGCGCCTTACAGCAAGCGAGTCGCCACGCATAATGGCGACCGCCGCGAGCAGGGCGCCGCCGAGGCTCATGGCGCTTGCGCGAAACGCCCAAGGGCTGATCTCGCTCAGCACGATCTTCACCGCGGGCCAATTGAATCCCCAGAGCAGCGCAAGGAGAGGGATCGCCGCCTTGTAATAGGCGGCTGACAGGGCAGGTCGGGATGCACGCGCTTCGATTTTCAAGGCGTCTTGATCTCGTAGGTGAGCCATTTCGTGCGGTCCGCGATGCGATCATAGGCCGAGCGGGCACGATAATTGTCGTCGGCGGTAATCCAGCGGACAACCGTCCAGCCCCGACCGCGGCCGACTTCGACGACGGCGTCGATCAGCGCCTGCGCGGCGCCGGAACCGCGCGCATCGGGCGCCACGAACAGGTCATCCAGAAAGCCACCCGTCGTCGCGGCCAGCGGACGCGCGAAGGCTCGAAAGTGAGCAAGGCCAATGGGTCGATCGTTCTGGTCGAGGGCAACGAACCCCTCTACCTCATGTGCGGGATCCTGCAGCCATGTCCAGACGGTCGCACGCATTTCGGGTGTCTGCGTGACGCGGTAAAATTCCGCGTAGCCGGCATACAGCTTCTCCCAGACGTCGCGGTGTTCAGGCGACACGCCGACAACGCGGGGCATCATCGCCTTTACCCCAACCGCCGCACCCGATGTGCTGCTGGTCGCATTCATGGTTTCCTCCCCTGTCGTCGATCGACTTCCGTATGATGGGTCTGCAGCCTGGTCCCGATCCGTTCGGCTGCGTCTTTGAGTACCTTGAGATGCCGTGTCGCGGCATTCGCCACGATATCGGCAGTGAGGCCGGTGATGCTGAGTGATCCGGCGAATACTCCGCTGCGGTCCAAAATGGGCACGCCGAGCGCCGCGAGGCCGACATAGAAATCGTCCTTTGCCAGTTCCCACCCTCTTTGACGAATGGTTTTCGCGGCTTTCCGCAGTTTTGCGGGCGAAGTTTCGCTGAACGCCGTCCGCCGGGGCATTTCGGCCGCGAGGCTTCGCTCGCGTTCCTCATCGTCGATAAAGGCGAGCACGATCCGAGGACCGGCACCGCAATTGAGCGCCGCGCGCGCACCGACGGCGAACCAGGTGGTGTCGATATGCAGCCGCGGGGCACGGACGCGATCGACGCACAAAGCCGCGCTCTCGTGGGGAATCCAGAGGAACGCGGATGTAGCCGTTGCCTCCGCGACCTCCCCGAGGATGGCTGACGCAATTTCACGCAGGTCGGATCCCACCTGCACCGCGGAGGCAATCTCCAGAATGGTGGGGTCGAGCATGTAATGCTGTGCGCGCGCATCGAAACCGACGACGCCCGTCACGATCAGCGTGTGGAGGAGGCGGCGGGTGGTTCCCTTGTCGAGGGCGGTCGCCTGGGCAAGCTCTGTCAATGTCAGGCGCGGTCGATCGGGCGCAAAGGCGCGCAACAATGCGACTGCCCGCGCGACGGCGCGCACCTCCGGCACTCCGGGCTTCCCGGGAAACCGAGGGAGCATGTCGGCTTCGTCTACCACCGGTCCGGAAACTCCTCTGAGTGCCATCCAATGACACAGGCAGTCATACCTTGACACAAGTCGGACCCCTTGCAAATACTCGCTTCCTCACCGTAATCCTGTACCCGTCTGATGCGAGCAAGCCCATGACCCTGGACGCCGACCTCCGTGACAAAATCATCGCCTCCGTCGAGGCGGGCTTTGCCGATCAGCTGGCCTTCACGCAGGAGATGATCCGTTTCCCGTCCGTGCGTGGCGCCGAACACACCGTGCAGGATTTCGTATTTCGCCAGCTGTCCGACCGTGGCTACGTGATGGACCGGTTCGAGATGGATCGCGCCGCCATCGAAAGTCACCCGGGTGGATCGCCCTGGTCTGAGGAGCATTCGGAAGCGCCGATCGTCGTCGGGATTCATCGCCCGCGGACGGAGGCCGGTCGCTCGCTCATTCTTCAGGCTCACGTGGACGTGGTCCCCACCGGACCTGCCGAGATGTGGACGCATGCCCCGTTCGACCCGGTGATCGACGGGGATTGGATCTACGGTCGCGGTGGAGCCGACATGAAAGTGGGCCACGCGGCGAATATTTTCGCGATGGACGCCTTGCGCCGCATTGGCCTGCAACCGGCGGCGACGGTTTATGTCCAGTCCGTCGTGGAGGAAGAATCCACCGGAAACGGCGCACTCATGACCCATCTGCGCGGCTACAAGGCGGACGCGGTTCTCATTCCCGAACCGGAAGAGGAAATGTTGGTTCGCGCCAATGTGGGCGTGGTGTGGTTCCAGGTCGAGGTTCGCGGTCATCCGGTGCACGTGCGTGAGATGGGAGCGGGCGCCAACGCCATCGACGCAGCCTACCGCGTCATCGCCGAACTACGCCGGATGGAAGAGGAGTGGAACACCCGCAAGGCGGGGCGCGAGCATTTCGAGAACGAAGCCCACCCCATCAACCTCAACGTGGGCAAGATCGAGGGTGGCGACTGGGCCTCGTCAGTCCCCTGCTGGTGCCGGCTTGATTGCCGGATCGCCATTTATCCCGGCACCTCGGCCGAACAGGCCGCCCAGGAAATCCGCGACCGTCTCGGCGCGTTCGCGCGGTCGGATGCCTATTTTGCCAACAATCCCCCGCTGGTGACCTTCAACGGTTTTCACACCGAGGGTTACGTGCTGGCGCCCGGCTCCGAGGCCGAATCCGTGCTTGGCCGCGCCCACGAGGCCGCCACCGGCAAGCCGCTCGAAACGTTCATGACGGCAGGCTATCTCGACGCGCGCGTCTATGCGCTTTACGATAAGATTCCGGCGCTTTGCTACGGTCCGAGCTCGCAGAACATCCATGGATTCGACGAGCGCGCCAGCATTGCGTCCATCAAACGCATCACCACCGCGATGGCGTTGTTCGTCGCCGAGTGGTGTGGAGTTGAGGCGGCATGAAATGAAGTGGCGTCCGATGACAGACCCGTCTGAGGCGTGAAAAACGCGCGGCTTCCCCCTCTTGTCGCTCTGCGCGCCTTCGACGCGGTCGGCCGACGGCAAAGCATCCGTGCCGCCGGCGACGAACTGGCGGTCAGCCATACGGTCGTGTCGCGGCATCTTCGCAACCTCGAAGATTGGCTTGGCGTCAAGCTTGTCGAAGCCCGTGGTCGCGGGCTCGTCCTCACCGCCGAGGGCGCGCGCTATCACGCTCAGATCGGCCGTGCGTTCGACGCCATCGCGCGGGCGACCGCGGATCTGCGTCCCACCGCCCGACGCAGCCTTGCAATCTGGTGCTTCCCGGGTCTCGCCAATCGCCGGTTGCTGTCGCGCCTGCCGGCATTGGAGGCGCGGCTCCCCGACTGGGAAATCATGTTGCACCCCACCCTTGCCCGCTCGGATCTTTCGCGCGGCGAGGCGGATGCGGAGGTCGTCTATCTGGACGAGGTCGAAAGCAATGAGCGCGTTCGGGCCGAACTTCTTGCGCGGCCCCGGGTCTTTCCCGTCGCAAGCCCCACCTTCATGGCCCGCTATGCGGGGATCGAGACCATTCCGGATCTCTTGCGACTGCCTTTGATTCACGAAGATTCGACCGATCAATGGGGCCGGTGGCTCGACCTTGCGGGCATCCCTGTCCCACAGGCGCTCAGCGGTCCGCGACTCTGGCATGCGCATCTCGCCATCGAAGCGGCGCGCCTCGGACAGGGCGTCGCGCTGGCCAACGAGATGCTGGTGGAGGATGATCTGAAAAGCGGCGCCCTGATCGAAGTCGTGCCGTCGGACATCCGCCTGTGCGGATACTATCTCGTCGCGCCTGCGCCGCGCTGGGACGAGCCCACGATGGTTGCGTTGCGGGCGTGGTTGCACGAACTCTCGATTTGCGCGGAGGGCACCGGTGCCTAAAAAGCACCGTTCCGACGCAAACTAAGCAGTTGTTAACCCGGGTGCTTGTCGCGAAGCTGTCGCCACATTGCACTGAACACGTGGAGCGGACCGATGACCACTAATGCAGATCTTTTCGCGCGGAGACAGGCCGCGGTGGTTCGCGGCGTCGGAAACGCGTCGCCCATCTCGGCCGCCCGCGCTCTCAATTCTGAAATCTGGGATGTCGAGGGCAAGCGCTACGTCGATTTCGGCGGTGGCATCGCGGTTCTCAACACCGGACATTGTCATCCGCGCATCATGGAAGCGGTTCGCAAGCAGCTCGATTGCTTCACCCATACCTGCTTCCAGGTCATGATGTACGAGCCCTATATCGAGCTTGCCGAGCGCCTCAACGCGCTCGCGCCGATCTCGGGAGCCGCCAAGGCAAGCCTCTTTACGACCGGCGCCGAGGCGACCGAGAACGCCATCAAGATCGCGCGTGCCGCGACCGGCCGTTCGGGCGTCATCGCCTTCACGGGCGGGTTCCATGGCCGCACGATCATGGCGATGAGCATGACGGGCAAGGTCAACCCCTACAAGAAGGGTCTCGGCCCTTCGGTTCCGGAAGTCTGGCATGTGCCCTTCCCGGTGCCGCAGCATGACGTGACGGTCGAGGATTCGCTTAAGTATCTGTCGTTTCTCTTCAAGGCCGACATCGACCCGTCGCGCGTCGCGGCCATCATCATCGAGCCGGTTCAGGGCGAAGGCGGGTTTCACGCGGCGCCGGTCGAACTGATGCGGGCGTTGCGCCGCATCTGCGACGAGCATGGCATCATCCTCATCGCGGACGAAGTGCAGACCGGTTTCGGCCGCACCGGCAAGATGTTCGCGATGGAACATTACGATGTCTCGGCGGACATGATCTGCGTGGCCAAGAGCCTCGCGGGCGGCTTCCCGCTCTCGGGTGTCATCGGCCGTGCGCCGATCATGGATGCGGCAGAGCCCGGCGGTCTCGGTGGCACCTATGCGGGCAACCCGCTGTCGTGCGTCGCCGCGCTCGCCGTTCTCGACGTCTTCGAGGAAGAGAAGCTTCTCGACCGCTCGAACGCCATCGGCCAGCGCCTGAAGGCAGGCCTCGAAGCGTTGCAGCGGCGCAACGATCTGCTGCCGATCGCAGCGATCCGCGGCCCCGGCGCCATGATCGCGTTCGACATCGTCAAAGAGCGCGGATCCGACGCGCCGGATGCGGCCGCAACAAGCCGCGTCACGAAAAGCGCTTTTGAGAATGGTCTCGTGCTCTTGTCCTGCGGCACAAACGCCAACACGATCCGCATTCTCGTTCCGCTGACGGCGTCGGACGCCATTATCGACGAGGGACTCGGGTTGCTCGAGAAGTCGCTGGCAGCCTGACACGCTCCATGAAGCGCCGATGCAGGACCGTGTGGTCCTCCGCGCTGTTTGCGCTACGGCGTTAATGATCTCGCGAGATCCGCGTGTGGATCTCGCGCTGTCGCGGAGCTTGGCTTCGCGGCCCTGCCTCGGACGACGAGAAGCGGCTCCATGCCGCCATACACAGTTGCAACGGAGGGAAGTTATGCGAGTAGCGACAACACTACACAGGCGAGCCTTGATGCTCGCGGCCGGGATGAGCGCCCTGTGCTTTGCGGCATTACCAGGCTATGCGGCGGAGCCCGTGAAGATCGGCGTGGTGGCGCCCCTCACGGGTCCCGCGGCGAATTCGGGCATTTCCCTGCGCCAGGGTATGGAGCTTGCCGCCGAGGAATGGAACGCCAAGGGCGGCGTCACCATCGACGGCCAGAAGACACCCATCACGGTGATCTTCGAGGATTCCCAGTCGCGTCCGGAAGTCGGCGTCAGCGCCGCCCAGAAGATGATCAACCGCGACAAGATCGACCTGCTGATCGGCGAGGCGTTCCACAGCTCCGTCACCATTGCGCTGATGGAGCTCGCCTCCCAGTTCAAGCTGCCGATCCTCAGCGGCGAGCCGGTCAGCACCGAGATTTCGAAGAAGGTCGAGGCCGACCCGGAGAAATACAAGCTGTTCTGGAAGGGCGACTTCAACAGCGAGGCCTATGGCGAAGCGTTGCGCGACGTCTACAAGAGCATCGCTGCTGGCGGCAACTTCAAGCCGAAGAAGAACACAATCGCGTTCGTCGTGGAAGACACGGATTACGGGCGCTCGAACGCTCAAATCACCGCCGACCTCTTCAAGAAGGAAGGCTGGAATGTCGTCGCGCTTGAAACCGTGCCGCTCGGACATGCCGATTTCTACCCGCAGCTCACCAAGATGCGTTCGCTGCAGCCGGATGTGCTGGTTTCGATCTTTACCTCGGTGAATTCGGGGGCCGGACTCGTCAAGCAATTCCAGGAGCTTGGCGTGAGCGCCCTGCATCTGGGCGTCTACTACCCGCTGCGTTCCGAGTTCTTCGACCAAGCCGGAGCCGCCGCCGAAGGCCTCGTGTGGGTGCCGATGCAGTATGATGTGGAATCGAACAAGGAGCACGCCGCGTTCGACAAGCTGATCAAGGACAAGTTCAAAACCGCAGGCTCCTCCGACCATGCGTTCGGTCACGGCATTCTCAATGTCGCGCTCGGCGCGATCGAGTCCGCCGGCTCGCGCGACGCGACGAAGATCTCGGATGCGATCGGCAAGACCAATTACAAGGGCGTGCACGGCACCTGGGCGTTCGACCAGAAGAACCACACGGCGAAATCCGGTGCGGATTTCATCCCGGTTCCGGCCGCGCAAATCCAGGGCGGCAAGAATGTGGTGATCTGGCCGGAGGCACGTGCCGCCGGCAAGTACCAAAGCCAGCCGAACCTGCGCTAAACGCGCCAACAGAAACGGGAGAGGCCAGAACGCCTCTCCCGTTTCTTTCGTTAAACCGCGTCCGTCCGACGGAACCAGGCATCAGCAGCATGACGAATATTCCTCTTCTCGAAACCAAGAGCGTCCGAAAGGTCTTCGGCGGCGTCGTCGCCCTCAAGGACGTGTCGTTCGGCGTGTCGGAAGGCGAGATTCTGGGGCTGATCGGACCAAACGGCGCCGGAAAGACCACGCTGTTCCACGTCATCGCCGGCAAGGAACAACCGACGAGCGGAACGATCACCTTCCGCTCGAAAGATATCACCGGCCTTCGCCCGGATCAGCGCTGCCATCTCGGCATTGCACGCACCTTCCAAATTCCGCAGCCCTTTTCGCAGATGACGGTGTTCGAGAACGTCATGGTGGCGCTGCATTTCGGTGCGGGCGAACACGCCCGCCCTCTGGAGGATGAGGCCTCACACATACTCAGCCGCGTAGGTCTTGAACGCTGGGCATCCGAGGAATCGGCATCGCTGCCGCTGGGCGCGCGCAAGAAGCTCGAACTGGCGCGCGCGCTCGCGACAAAGCCGACGCTTCTTCTGCTCGACGAGGTGATGGGCGGCCTGCGGCCGAACGAGATTACCGAGATCATGGAAACGATCCGGGAGGTGCGCGCGTCTGGCGTCACCATCATCATGATCGAGCACGTGATGCGAGCCGTCATGGGCCTCGCCGATCGAATCATCGTCCTGCACCACGGCGAGCTGATTGCCGAGGGTTCTCCCGCGGAGATCACCCAGAACGAAGCCGTCATCGAAGCTTATCTCGGGGGGGCGACGCATGTCTCGGCTTGAACTCAGCGGCGTATCGGCCTTCTACGGTGACGCCCAGGCTCTCTTCGATATCGACCTTGTGGTGGAGCCCGGCGAGATCGTCGCCATCATCGGCTCGAATGGTGCCGGCAAGACGACCGTGCTTCGCACCATCTCGGGTCTGGTAAAGCCACGCAACGGCAGCCTGCAATATGACGGCCGCGACCTCGCCTCCGCCACTGCCTGGTCGGTGGTTTCCAGCGGCATCGCGCATGTTCCCGAGGGGCGCCGACTGTTTCGCGAAATGAGCGTGCAGGAAAATCTCATGATGGGCGCCTATCACCGCAACAACGTGGCGGATGGAAAGGTCGACCTGGAGCGCGTCTATACCCTGTTCCCGCGGCTGGCCGAGCGGCGCGACCAGCTTGCCGGCACGATGTCGGGCGGCGAACAGCAGATGGCTGCGATCGGGCGCGCGCTGATGGCTCGGCCACGGCTTCTGCTCCTCGACGAGCCTTCGCTTGGTCTCGCGCCCAAGATCATCGAGACGGTGTTCAAGACCATTCGTGAGATCAACGCCGACGGCGTGGGCATCGTCCTCGTGGAGCAGAGCGCACAGCTCGCCCTGGAGACTGCGCAACGCGCCTACCTGATGGAGAACGGCCGTATCGTGAAGTCCGGCGACGCCTCCGCTCTCATGAATGACGACGCCGTGCGCGAAGCCTATCTGGGCCTCTGAGCGAGCCTGCAGAAAGAGAACCGAACCATGTTTTCAATGCCGCTGCCGCTCTTTGCCGAGCAAATCATCAACGGTATCGTTCTGGGATCCATGTACGCCCTCGTTGCGAGCGGGCTGACATTGATCTGGGGAACGATGCGGATGCTGAATTTCGCCCATGGCGAGTTCTATATGCTGGGCGGATACCTGTTCTTCCTGCTCATCTCGTCCCTTGGCCTTCCCCCCGCGCTCGCGGTGCCCATCTCGATCTCGCTCGTCTTCCTCGTCGGCCTTGCCGTGCAGCGCCTGTCGGTGCACCCGCTGCTCGGCCGGCCGCAATGGGAGTTCAGCACCCTCGTCGCGACCCTCGGCGTCTCGATCTTCCTGCAGAACGCCGCTCTTCATATCTGGGGCGAGCGTTTCAAGACCGTACCCTACTTCATCAACGGCACCATCGATATCGTCGGAATGAGGCTGTCGTATCAGCGCTTGCTGATCCTCGCGGTCGCGATTTTTGCGATGGTGGTCATGTGGTATCTGCTGCGCCGCACACGTTTCGGCATGGCCCTGCGCGCCACCGCCATGGATCGCGACGCCGCGATGCTCTATGGCGTCAACGTCTACCGGGTCTTCACGATCACGTTTGGAATCGCGGCTGCGCTCGCGGGCCTTGCGGCCACCATGCTGGCAAGCATCAATTCCATCAGCCCATGGATGGGCGCGCCCCTGATGTTGAAGGGATTTGTCGTTGTGGTGCTCGGCGGATTGGGTAGCTTCCCGGGCGCCATCCTGGGCGGAATCATCATCGGTATCGTCGAGACACTCGGCGTTATCACCTGGTCGTCGCAATGGCGCGAGGTCATCTCGTTCACCGTCCTGATCTTCATCCTGTGGTTCCGTCCATGGGGCCTGTTCGGTGTGAAGGAATCCTGAAAATCATGACCACGCCCGAGAACAAGAAACCCCTCAACAACCTCTTCGTGCTCATCGGCATCGCGGCCCTGTTCGCCGTCGTGCCGCTGGTGACACAGGAGGCCTATTTCCTGCACATCTGCATTCTCGCCCTCCTGTTCGGTGCGCTTGCGTCGAGCTGGAACCTGATCAACGGCTACGCGGGGATTTTCACCTTTGGCCATCAGGCGTTCTTCGGTCTCGGTGCCTATGGCTCGGCTCTCATGAGCATGAAACTCGGCCTGAGCCCTTGGGTCACGATGTGGATCGCGGGTGTCATGTCGGCGGCTTTGGGATGCCTGATTTCGCTCCCCGTGCTGCGCATCCGCTCAATCCCGCACATTGCCATCGTCACGCTGGCATTCGCCGAGATCGTGCGCATCGTCTGTTCCAACCTCACCGAGTTCACCCGCGGCGAGCTGGGCCTCTGGGGCATCCCGCCCTTCACGTCGTTCTCGCTGCCGTTCATCGGGCCGGTGGTGTTCGATGCGGCCCATAAGGTTGCGTATTTCTACGTCGTGGTGCTGCTCTGGCTGCTCATCATCGGTGCGACCTACTGGATCCTGCGCAATCGCTTCGGGTTCGGGCTTCGGGCAATCCGGGATTCGCAGATCGCCGCCGAAAGCCTCGGGCTCAACCTCACCCGCTACAAGACGATGGTGTTCGCCCTCAGTTCCATGCTGGCGGGCGTGCTCGGTGCATTCTACGCGCATTACGTGCTGATCCTGACGCCGAGTTCGGCGCTCGGCATCGACATCATGATCCAGATTGTCGCCATGACGCTGATCGGCGGAATTGGCCGGTTGCTCGGACCCACCATCGGCGCGTTCATTCTCACTTTCGGACTCGAATGGCTTCGTGGCTTCGGCGAGTACCGCATGCTCATCTACGGCGTGCTTCTCGTCGCCATCGTGATGTTTCTGCCGAAGGGTCTTGCCAGCATGAGACTTGGATCGCTGCGCCGTCGCAAGAGCGCGCCGTCGCCCTGAGCCCGCGGAAAGCTCGAAGGGCGCAGATTCAGAACAGGTCAACGGTGCGGGCGCGCTGGTGCGTTCGCCACCTCTCAAGAAGGAGCCGGACACATCATGGTCGATCCCGATATTTCCCGCCGCATCA
Organism: Microvirga sp. P4_A5; assembly: GCF_056402495.1. NCBI lineage: Bacteria > Pseudomonadati > Pseudomonadota > Alphaproteobacteria > Hyphomicrobiales > Methylobacteriaceae > Microvirga > Microvirga sp. P4_A5. The sequence goes on from NZ_JBFUHH010000002.1 coordinate 35,447, forward strand.
GTGATGCGGTCGATTCGCATTTCGACGAGCAGATCGCCACCACGATGGATTTCGTCGCGATTCCGAGCACCCGGGGCGCCGAGGGTCCGTGCCAGGATATGATGGCCGATCTGCTCAACCGGCGCGGCTACGAGGTGGACGATTGGAAGATCGAGATCGACGACGTGAAGGATCTGCCAGGCTACGGTCCGATCGAACATGATTTTTCCCGTGCGCGCTCGGTGGTCGGCACCTATCGACCGGCAAACACGGTCGGCAAGTCGCTGATCCTGCAGGGACATTGTGATGTTGTTCCGGCCGGTCCCCTCGACATGTGGGACACGCCGCCGTTCCAGCCCACCGTCAGGAACGGCTGGCTCTACGGCCGCGGCGCCGGCGACATGAAGTCGGGCACCATCGCGGCGCTTTATGCCCTCGACGCGTTGCGTTTTGCCGGATTGAAGCCGACAGCGCGCATCCATCTGCAATCGGTCATCGAGGAGGAGAGCACGGGCGTCGGCGCGCTCTCCACCCTCCAGCGCGGCTATCGGGCCGATTGCTGCCTGATTCCCGAACCGACCGACGGCCGGCTCATCCGCTCCCAGGTTGGCGTCATCTGGTTTCGCCTCAAGGTGCGGGGCCGGCCGGCGCATGTGGCGCAGGCCGGGTCGGGCTCCAACGCCATCAAGGCCGCGTACCATCTCGTGCAGGCCCTCGAAGGCCTGGAGGAAGAGTGGAACCGCCGCGCCGCCAGCGACCGCTACTTCAGCGCCCTCACCCATCCGATCAACTTCAATCCCGGCATGATCAAGGGCGGCGAATGGGCCTCCAGCGTTCCGGCCTGGTGCGATGTCGATTGCCGGATCGCGATTCTTCCTGGCTGGAAGGTTTCCGATTGCCAAGCGGAGATCCTTGCCTGCGTGGCGGAGGCGTCGCGCAAGCATGCGTTTCTCGCCGACAGCCCGCCGGAGGTCGTCTGGTCCGGCTTCTTGTCGGACGGTTTCGAGCTCTCCGGAGCCGAAGAGCCCGAGGCCGTGCTGCGGCAGGCCTATGGCTCAATCTTCGGCGGGGAGCTGGCGGACGCGACGTTCACCGGCCTCACCGACACGCGCTTTTATGGTCTCGACCACGGCATTCCGAGCCTCTGCTTCGGCGCCAAGGCCGATCAGATGCACGGGTTCAACGAGGGCGTCGAGCTCGATTCGCTGCGCAAGGTCACGAAGACAATGGCGCTGTTCGTCGCCGATTGGTGCGGGGTTGAACCAGCATGAGTGCGGACATACTGACGCTCCCCGTCGCGGAGCTTACGGCGCGCTATCGCAGCAAGTCGCTCTCGCCGGTAGAGGTTGCCGAAGCGCACCTTGCGCGCGCCGAAATCATCGATGGGAAGCTTTCGGCCTTTCAACTCATCACGCCTGATCTCGCGCGCGAACAGGCGCGCGCTTCTGAGGCGCGGTGGCGGGCGGATTCCCCCATCGGCTCGCTCGATGGCGTTCCCGTGACGATCAAGGACAACTTCGACATCGCCGGCCTGCCGACGCGGTTCGGTTCGCTCACCGTTTCGGACCGACCCGTCGCCGAAGATGTGCCGAGCGTTGCGCGTCTGCGCGAAGCCGGAGCGGTTTTCATCGGCAAGACCACGACGCCGGAATTCGCCTGGAAGGGCATCACCGACAGCGCGTTGCGCGGCATCACCCGCAACCCCTGGAACACCGCGCATTCGCCGGGCGGTTCGAGCGGCGGCGCGGCGGCGGCGCTTGCCGCCGGTGTCGGCTCCCTCGCACTCGGTAATGACGGCGGCGGCTCGATCCGCATTCCCGCGAGCCTGTGCGGAATGTTCGGCATCAAGCCCACGTTCGGACGCGTTCCGCACGCCCAGTCAGGCCTGTTCTGCACGCTCGCCTCCAGTGGCCCCATCACCCGCTCGGTCGCCGATGCGGCCGCCATGCTGCGCGTGCTCGTGCGACCGGACGATCGGGATTATTATGCCGTACCGCCGCCTGCGCCGGATTGGCTGGATAATCTTGAGGGCGGCATCGAGGGCCTGAGGATCGGCTATTCGCCGGCGCTTCAGGGAATCGAGCCGAGCGACGAGGTGGCGCGCGCGGTCCGCGCCGCGGTGGAGCTTGCCCGCGACCTCGGCGCCGAGGTTGAAGATGTCGGTCCGCTTCTCGATCCGCTGCGTCCGATCTTCGAGGAGCATTGGCGCGCCGGGTTCGCTGCGCGCTTACGCGATGTCCCGCGCGAGCAATGGGATCTCGTCGATCCCGGGTTCCGCGAACTCGCGGAAGCGGGATTGAATGTCAGCGGCGAAGCATTGAACCGTGCCGAAATCGCCCGGGCGAAATTGACGGAACAGATGGCCCGCTTCCACCGTCGCTATCCGCTCCTGCTGACTGCGACCACGCGGGTCACGGCCCCGGTCGCCGATATTCTTTACAATGGACCGGATTACGACCGCTGGCAGGTCGCGGTTCCCTACACGGTTCCGTTCAACCTGACGGGACAGCCCGCGGCTTCGTTACCCTGCGGGCTCTCCTCGACCGGCCTTCCGATCGGCCTTCAGGTCATCGGGCCCCGCTTCGCCGAGCCCCTCGTCATGCGGGCGAGCCAGGCGCTGGAGAGAGCTCTGGGGTTCGACAGCCGCCCAGCGCTCGCCTGATCGCAGCTTCGCTTCAGAAAGAATATCTCAGGTCGGGATGTCTTTCCCGATGCGCCGACCTGAAGGTGACTTGTACGTCCGTCCTTATGATCGTTTGATGGTGAACGCCCTCGCCGCGATCCGGAGTTCAGGACAGATGCCCAAGCACCTCGCCTCGTGCCGTAACGCTTTCCTCCTCTTTGCGATTGCATTGGCTTTGGTCACCGGCTCCGACGGACCCTGCGCACAGGGCGGGCCCGGCTCCATGCCGCCGCCGGAGGTTTCCGTGGTGGAGGTGAAGGCGGGACCTGTTCCGCTGAGCTTCGAATATGCCGCCAGAGTCGCGGCCTCGCGCGAAGTTCAGGTCCGGGCGCAGGTGGGTGGCATCCTGTTGAAGCGGAACTTCGTGGAAGGCGCGGAGGTAAAAGCGGGCGACGTCCTGTTTGAGATCGATCCCGCCGTCTACAAGGCCGAGCTTGCAAAGGCCCAGGCCCAGTTGCAGCAGGCCGATGCGCAACTCTCGCAAGCCTCACGCGAGGCCGACCGCATGACGCGCCTGTTCGCCACCGGCTCCGGCACCGAAAAGGCGCGTGACGACGCGCTGTCGGCACAGGAACTCGCAAGCGCCATCGTGGCGGGCGCCAAGGCGCAGGTCATGGCCGCGCAGCTTCAAGTCGATTTCACACGGGTGACGGCGCCCATCGGCGGCAGGACGAGTCTGGAGCGTGTCCCCGAAGGAAGCCTCATCAGCACCGCGGGCGACGCTGGACTCCTCACGCGGATCACGCAGGACGATCCGGCCTATATCAATTTCTCGGTGAACGAGAGCGAGTTCTCGGCGGCCCGCGCGCTGCTCGAATCTCAAGGACAATGGGACAAGGCCGCGGACATCATCAGGCTCAAGATCCTGTTCGGCGATGGGATCCAATACAGTGAGATCGGCATCATCGACTTTCTGTCCAGCGGTCTCGACCCCGAGACCGGTACGTTGCGTCTCCGCGGCGTTGTCGCCAACCCGGAGCGTCGCCTTCTGCCGGGTCTGTTCGTGCGGGCGGTGGTGACGGGCATCACGCTTGCAAGCGCCGTGGTGGTGCCGCGGGCTGCGGTGTCGCAAGGCCCGCAGGGCACCTTCGTCTACACGCTCGGGAGCGAGAGCAAGGCCGAAATCAGGCCGATTGTCCTCGGGCGGGAGGTCGCGGACGGTTGGGTGGTCGAGTCCGGGCTGAAGCCGGGCGATAAACTCATTACGGAAGGCCTGATCAAGGTGCGTCCGGGCTCTGCCGTGAAAGTCAGCGCGGCCGTCGCCGGAGGCACAAGGCCATGAACCGGTTTTTCGTCGACCGGCCGGTTTTCGCAGCTGTCATTTCCATCGTCATCGTTCTGGCGGGCATCGTCGCGATGGGCGTGCTGCCGATCGCGCAATACCCGGAACTGACGCCCCCGCAGGTGGTCGTCAGCGCCAGCTATCCGGGCGCCAATGCCGAGACCATCGCCCAGACGGTGGCGGCGCCGTTGGAGCAGCAGATCAACGGCGTCGAGGGCATGATCTACATGCAATCGTCGAATTCCAGCAGCGGCGAGATGCAGCTGACCGTGACCTTCGCGCTCGGGACAAATCCCGACCAGGCGACCATCAATGTCAACAACCGTGTGCAGCGCGCCACGCCGACATTGCCACAGGAAGTCACACGGCTCGGGGTTACGGTCGAACAAAGGTCCACCTCGATCCTGGGCATGGTGGCGATGTTCGCCAAGGATGGGCGCTACGACACCACCTATGTGGGCAACTACGCCCTTCTGAACGTGGTGGACGAACTCAAGCGCGTCCCCGGCGTCGGTGACGCCTCAATCCTTGGCCAGCTCGATTATTCGATGCGGATATGGCTGCGCCCCGATAAACTTGCGCAGTTTTCTCTCACGCCCACCGACGTGGCCATAGCGATTCGCGAACAGAACGCGCAATTCGCCGCCGGCCGGTTCGGCGACACGCCCAACGATCCCTCGACGTCCTTCACATATTCGGCGACCACGCAGGGACGCCTCGCCGACGCGGATGCGTTCGGCAACATCATCCTGCGCTCGACGCAGGACGCCGCGGCCCTGCGACTCAAGGACGTAGCGCGTGTGGAATTGGGCGCCGCAAGCTATTCGACCGACAGCAAGCTCAACAGCACGCCGGCGGTGCCGATTGCGATCTACCTGCAGGCGGGCGCAAACGCGCTGAACACCATGGATGCGGTCAATGCGCGGCTGGATGAACTTCGACCCGGTTTCCCCCCTGGGCTGACCTACGACATCCCCTATGACACGACCAAATTCATCAAGGTGTCGATCGAGGAGGTGATCCACACCTTCGTCGAGGCCATCATCCTGGTGGTCCTGGTGGTCTTTCTGTTCCTGCAGAACTGGCGTGCCACGCTGATTCCGGTCGTCGCGGTGCCGATATCGATCGTCGGGACATTCGCCGGCATGTATCTCCTCGGCTTTTCCATCAATCTTCTGACCCTGTTCGGCCTCGTGCTCGCCATCGGCATCGTGGTGGACGACGCCATCGTGGTTCTCGAGAACGTCGAGCGCATCATGGAGACCGACAAACTCCCGCCACGCGAGGCCGCCATCAAGGCGATGGGAGAAGTGACGGGGCCGGTCATCGCCATCGTGCTGGTGCTCTGCGCCGTGTTCATCCCCGTGTCGTTCATGGGCGGGCTCGCCGGCAACATGTACCAGCAATTCGCCGTCACCATCGCCATGTCGGTTATCATCTCGGGCATCGTCGCCCTCACCCTCACGCCGGCGCTCTGCGCCCTCATCCTCAAACCCGGCCATCAGGAGCCGTGGCTTCCGTTCCGGATCTTCAATCGCAATTTCGACCGGCTGAGCGCCGGCTATACGAGCGGCGTGCGCTTCTTCGCCCGACGTTTCGTCATCGGCCTGTTGATCTTCGTCGGCATTCTCGCCGCAACCGGGATCCTCTTCCGAACCATTCCGGGCTCGCTCGTTCCCGACGAGGACCAGGGCTTTCTCATCGGCGCCACCGTGCTGCCGCCGGCGGCCTCGCTCCACCGCACCATCGCCGCCATGGATCAATCCTCGGCGAATCTCCAGAAGCATCCGGCTGTCGAGAACGTTTTCGCCATCGCCGGCTTCGATCTTTTGTCGGGTGGGCTCAAGCCAAGCGCCGGCACGACATTCGTGACCTTGAAAGACTGGAATCTGCGCACCACGCCGGACGTCGATGCCCGAAATCTCCCGGGCCCGTTCATGGGCATGAATGCGGGCATCAAGGATGCGCTGACGCTGTTTTTCAATCCACCGCCCATCATGGGACTGAGCACCACCGGCGGGTTCGAGCTCTACCTGCAGGACCGGACCGGAGGCGGCGTGGGATCCTTGGCGGCGACTACCGCCGCGTACGTCGAGGCTGCCGCGAAACGTCCCGAACTCGCGGGTGTTCGCACCACCTTCGACACCAACGTGCCGCAATACCGGATCGATCTCAATCGTGACACCGCAAAGGCGCTAGGGGTGCCGATCAGTTCAGTTTTCGAGGCAATGCAGAGCACGTTCGGGAGCCTCTACGTCAACGATTTCACTCTTTTCGGACGCAACTACCGCGTGACGCTGCAATCGGAAGCAGCCTTCCGTCAGGCGCCCAAGGATCTGCGCCAGGTCTTCGTGCGGTCTAATACCGGCAGCATGATACCTCTAAGCGCGCTGGTCACCACAGAGCGCATGATCGGCCCCGATCAGCTCGAACGGTTCAACGCTTTCGCGGCGGCCAAGATCACCGGCAATCCCGCATCGGGATACACCTCCGGCGAAGCTATCGCGGCCATGCAGCAGGTCGCCCGCGAGATGCTTCCGCAGGGGTTCCAGATTGCCTGGACGGGGTCTGCCTATCAGGAACTGGAGGCGGGCGGCTCCGGTACGCAGGCGATGGTGTTCGGCATCGTCATGGTGTTCCTGATCCTGGCCGCCCAATACGAGAAATGGACCTTGCCGCTGGCGGTGGTGCTGGCGGTGCCGTTCGCACTACTCGGAGCGCTGCTTGCCATCTGGCTGCGCGGGCTGACGAACGACGTCTATTTCCAGATCGGATTGGTCACCCTCGTGGGCCTCGCGGCGAAGAACGCCATCCTGATCGTGGAATTCGCCGTGTTGAAGCGGCAGGAGGGAGCAAGCGCGCTCGAAGCGGCGGTGGAAGCGGCGCGACTGCGTTTCCGTCCGATCATCATGACCTCGCTCGCCTTCATTCTCGGTGTCGTTCCGCTGGCCATCAGCAGCGGCGCAGGGTCCGCCAGCCGGCATTCCATCGGAACCGGCGTCATCGGCGGCATGCTGGTTGCGACCTTCGTCGCCACCTTCTTCATCCCGATGTTCTACCGGCTGGTGGCGTGGCGCGAGCCGAAATCGCGCGATGCCGGAGCACCCCTGGCGGAGGTAGCCCCTCCCGTGACCGAGCGCGGCCCGGTCTAGCGATCGCCGGAGCGCGCATTCATTGCGCTACGTCAAGAACCGCGGCGACTTTTGCCCCATACTTCGGGCCGGGTTCGCGGAGGCCACGATGGATTCGCCATGCGTCAATGACAAGCCTCAGGCCGCGTGCATGGGCTGCCGCGAAGGCGGGAGGACCTTGTGAATCCCGACTTCGCTTCCATCACCGGGACCTCTGCGCCGCCTAGCTGTGGCTTCGACCAAGGCCCGCAGGGGCTCACCGTCCGCCTTGCCGGCGCATGGGTAGCCGAGCACGCCGCCACCATGGAGACCCTGATGGCGGACCTCGCAGAGCGGGCCCGGAGCCTGCCTCAGATCACCATCGATCTCTCGGGCATCGCGCGCCTCGACACCGCCGCGGCGTGGCTTCTGGATCGAACGCGTCACGCGTTGCTCGCCGAGGGTCGCACCGTGTTGTTGTCCGGGGGCACCGAAGAGCATCGCATCCTCATCGATGAAGTCGATCAATACGAGGTCGTGTCGACCCGAGAGACCGACGAGAACGAGGTGACAGAAGCCCTGGAAACCGTCGGCCGCAACGTGGTTGGCATCGAACGCGACGTCGTCAGTGGATTATCGTTTCTCGGGGAGTTCGTCACGGCAGTGGGCGGATTATTTCTCCACCCGCGCCGCCTGCGCGGAACAGCGCTTGTAGCCCAGCTCGATCGGGTCGCTCTGCACGGCGTCCCCATCATCGCGCTGATTTCATTTCTCGTCGGCGGCATCATCGCCCAGCAGGGAATATTCCAGCTCCGCAAATTCGGCGCCGCCACGTTCGTCGTTGATCTCGTGGGCATCCTCACGCTTCGTGAACTCGGCGTTCTCCTGACGGCGATCATGCTCGCCGGTCGCTCCGGCTCCTCGTTCACGGCCGAACTCGGCTCCATGAAAATGCGCGAGGAAATCGACGCCATCCGCGTGATGGGCCTCGATCCGATGGAGGTGCTCATCATCCCGCGTCTGCTCGCGCTGGTGATCGCTCTCCCGATGCTGACCTTCATCTCGGACATCTCGGCGCTCTTCGGCGGCGGTCTCATAGCGTGGCTCTACGATGACATGAGTCCGCGGGTGTTCATGTCACGATTGCAGGACGCGGTCGAACTCAATACCTTTATGGTCGGCATTCTCAAGGCCCCCTTCATGGCTCTCATCATCGGAATGATCGCAACCGTCGAAGGTTTCGCGGTCGCCGGTTCGGCGGAGTCCCTCGGGCGTCACGTGACCGCGTCGGTGGTCAAGTCGATCTTCATGGTGATTGTCGCCGACGGTCTCTTCGCGATTTTCTTCGCCGCGATCGAATATTGATCACACCAACGTTGACCTGCAGGATCTGGGAGAAATCACGATGTCCAAAATGAAAGTTGCGATTTTCGTCGAGCCGGGGCGCATCGTTCTTGACGAGAAGCCGATTCCCGATGTCGGACCGCTCGATGCGCTCATTCGCATCACCACCACGACGATCTGTGGCACGGACATCCATATTCTCAAGGGCGAGTATCCGGTCGCCCGCGGCCTGACGATCGGTCACGAACCGGTCGGCATCATCGAGAAACTTGGTTCCGCCGTGCGCGGCTATCATGAGGGCCAGAAGGTCATCGCGGGGGCCATTTCGCCGAGCGGCTACAGCGAGGCCTGTCTCTGCGGCTGCCACTCCCAGGACGGCGCGGGCACGAAGCATGGCTGGAAGCCGCTCGGAGGCTGGCGCTTCGGCAACACCATCGACGGAGCTCAGGCGGAATTTCTGCTGGTTCCCGACGCCATGACCAATCTGGCTGCCGTTCCGGATGGGCTCACGGACGAGCAGGTGCTCATGTGTCCCGACATCATGTCGACCGGCTTCTCCGGAGCCGAGAGCGGGCGCATCCGCATCGGCGACATCGTGGCGGTCTTCGCCCAGGGTCCCATCGGACTTTGTGCGACAGCCGGCGCGAAACTCATGGGGGCCACCACCATCATCGCGGTCGAGAGCGTGCCGGCGCGCGCGGAAATGTCCCGTCGCATGGGCGCAGACCATGTGGTGGATTTTGCGAACGTCGATCCGGTGGCGGAGATCATGCGGCTCACGGATGGACGAGGCGTCGACGTCGCCATCGAGGCGCTGGGCAAGCAGGCCACATTCGAGGCTGCCCTGCGCGTCCTTCGGCCCGGCGGAACTCTGTCCTCCCTGGGGGTCTACTCGGCGGACCTCAAAATACCGCTCGACGGCTTCCTCGCCGGCCTTGGCGATCATACCATCCGCACGACGCTTTGCCCCGGCGGCAAGGAGCGTATGCGTCGGCTGATGAGCGCGATCTCTTCGGGCCGCGTCGACACGCGGCCGTTGGTCACCCATCGCTTCAAGCTCGACCAGATCGAGGACGCCTATGACCTGTTTGCCCACCAGCGCGACGGCGTCCTCAAGGTGGCCATCACGCCGTAGCTTGCGCCGCATCGGCGGAAAGCGCATCTCTCCTACGTCCCTCGCTCGGTGCCCCGATGTCCGGTCTCGACAATTCCAGCTTTCCGTCTGCGAAGTCGTTTGCTCCGGAACGCGGCGCCTTCTCGTTAGGGGGGTTGCACAGGCTCGTTCGCCCCGTGCTCGTGATGATTCCAGCGCTCGGCTTGGCGGCAGGCTTCGTCGCGCGAGTCGCCGGCTACGACCAGTTGTCCGGAGTCCTTTGGATGGCCGCGAGCGTGCCGGTTCTGGCCGCACTGCTGGTCGAAATCGTCGCAACCCTGAGACGTGGGGATGTGGGCCTCGATATCGTGGCGGCCTTGTCGATGACGGGCGCGCTCGTATTCGGCGAACATCTCGCGGCCGTCGTCGTGGCGCTGATGTATGCCGGGGGACAATATCTCGAGAGCTTTGCCGAGCGTCGCGCCAACCGCGAGATGACCGCCCTCCTGGGACGCGTGCCGCGGACGGCCATGCGTTACCGGGATGGCAGGCTCGAGGAAGTGCCGCTCGATTCCATCTTGCCGGGCGAGCGCCTGCTCGTGCGGCAGGGAGACGTGGTGCCGGTGGACGGCGTCGTGGCCGAAGACGCCGTCGCGGTGCTCGATCAATCCGCCCTGACCGGCGAATCCCTGCCCGTGCAAAGGAATGCGGGCGAGCCTGTGATGAGCGGCGTGACCAATGTGGGCGAGGTCTTCGACCTGACCGCGACCCATCGTGCGGCAGAGAGCACCTTTGCGGGAATCGTACGCCTGATCGAGGCGGCCCAACGCTCGAAAGCCCCCATGTCGCGGCTGGCCGACCGATTCGCCATCGTGTTCCTGGCGTTCACGGTTGCGCTCGCGACATTCGCTTGGCTGTGGAGCGGCGATCCCATCCGGGCGCTGGCCGTGCTGGTGATTGCCACGCCTTGCCCGCTGATTCTCGCGGTGCCTGTCGCCATCGTGTCTGGCGTGTCCCGCGCCGCTCGATCAGGGGTGCTGGTCAAGGGCGGCAAGGCTCTCGAGACCCTGGCGCGCGTGCGCGTGCTGGTGATCGACAAGACCGGCACCCTCACCCATGGCGAAGCCCGCCTGACCGAAATTCGGCCGGTGGCGGAGTTCGAGCCGGGACGGCTGCTTCAGCTCGCGGCCTCGCTCGATCAGGCCTCCAAGCATGTGATCGCCCGTGCGTTGGTGGCGGAGGCCCGGGGGCAGGGAATCGATCTTCATCTCCCTGTGAACGTGGTCGAGGCGCCGGGTGACGGACTTTCCGGGACGGTGGACGGATTTCGCGTGGTCGTGGGCGGGGTCGGCTATGTGGCTGCGCAAATCCCCGCCATGAGGGGGGCGTTCGTGGCCGATCGCTATCCGGTGGGATCGGTGGTGGTGGCAATCGCGGTCGACGAACGCCCGGCCGGGTTTCTGGTGCTGTCTGACGGGCTGCGGGAAGGGGCCGAAAAGGTGATCGATAGTCTGCGCGGATTGGGAATTGCGCGGATCGTGCTCGCATCCGGCGACCGCAAGGACGTCGCCGACGCCGTGACGGCCGGCCTGGGGTTCGACGAAGTGCGGGCCGACCTTTCGCCCGAACAGAAGATCGCCATCGTGCAGGCCGAACGGCGGCACGGCACCGTCATGATGATCGGGGACGGGGTCAACGACGCGCCGGCGCTCGCGGCGGCCGATCTCGGCGTCGCCATGGGGGCGAAAGGCGCCGCCGCATCCGCGGAAGCAGCCGACGTGGTGTTGCTGGTGGACGAACTGGACAGGATCCTGCCCGCCATCACCGCGGCTCGCTGGTCCCGACGCATCGCACTGCAAAGCATCTATGTGGGCATCGGACTTTCGGTTCTCGGCATGATCGTCGCCATGCTGGGTTACCTCACCCCGGTGCAGGGCGCGCTGATCCAGGAGGTGATCGACGTGGCGGTGATCCTGAATGCCTTGCGGGCGCTGCGCGGCCCCGAAATCAACGCCGCTCCTGCAGCAGTTCGATCTGCAACTGCTGGATCTCCGCCAACCGTTCCCATTGACGCGTGATGAGATGATCGAGCTTGTCGTGGAGATGCCGGATTTCTAGTTCGGCCTTGAGATTCACTCGGTAATCGTTGAGGGAGCGCAGGCGATCCTTCGATTCCTGACGCCTCTGGCTCATCATGATGATCGGCGCCTGGACGGCGGCGACGCACGAGAGGATCAGATTGAGAAGGATATACGGATAAGGATCGAAGGCCTCTTGCTGGGCGATGGTGTTGATGGCGATCCAGACCCCGAGCCCGATCCCGAATAGAATGAGAAACGGCCAGCTCCCGCCGAAAGTCGAGAGCCCGTCGGATAGGCGCTCGCCCAGCGTTCGTTTTTCGTCGTAGCTCAGCTCGGTATTGGTCGACACCACCAGGCCTTCGGCGAGACTGCGCGCGACGTCCCGGTCGAGATCGGAAAGTTCGCCACGCTCCTGCCGCAGGAGATCTTCCACGTACAGCATGCGGTACCGGTCCGCCGCCGACCGACTGATGCGGGCATCGGGAGCGAGGTCCGGATGGTCCCGCCGCAGCCGGTCCACGAGCGCGGGGTGGAGATGATCGAGCACGATGGAATCGTGGCTCGACATGGGTTTTCCGGTGATCGGGCAAACGGAGCCGGTTGAGGATGCGCGGGATGTCATGGATCGGGCCTCTGCTTCCTGGGTTGGTCAAACTTAGCCGCTCGACACGATCCTACCTAGATGCGATCCTTCGTCATCGTTTCGGAACGGCGATGGCCGAAAGTGTCGGTCTGGCACTTTGGCTCATCCCCGATCAGCCTTGAAGGAGTGCTTTCGTGCCGCTCCGCCTTCATTTCTACGGCGCCGCCGGAACCGTCACCGGTTCCTGCTTCATGCTCGAAACCGGCACCGTCCGGATTCTCGTCGATTGCGGCATGTTCCAGGGCTCCAAGACGGAGCGGGAACTGAATTATCGCCATTTCCCGTTTCGAGCCGCGGGCATCAGCGCGCTGTGCCTGACCCACGCCCATATCGACCATAGCGGCCTCATCCCGAAATTGACCAAGGCGGGGTTCGACGGCCCGATCTACGCCACGCAGGCGACCGCCGACCTCGCCTCGATCATGCTGCCGGACTCGGGGCACATCCAGGAAATGGAGGTCGAGAACCTGAACCGCCGCAACTCCCAAAGGGGGCGCGCGCCGGTCTTTCCGATCTACACTGCCGAGGAGGCTCTCGCGAGTCTCGCCCAGTTCCGCGCAGTGCCTTATGGGGAATGGCTGGACGTCGCCCCAGGCTTTCGCGCCCGCTACTGGAATGCCGGTCATCTGCTCGGTTCCGCCTCCATCGAGATTGAGGTGGCGTCCGATACGGGCGGCGCGCCGACCCGGCTGCTCTTCTCGGGCGATGTGGGGCCTGATCACAAACTGCTGCAGCCGTCTCCGGACGGTCCGCGCGACCTCGATTACGTGATCCTCGAATCCACCTACGGCGACACCGACCGCGCCGGGGTCACGATCATGAGCCGACGTCGCATGTTGCGGGACGAAGTGCGGGAGGCACGCAAGAAGCCGAGCGGCGTGCTGCTGATCCCGTCCTTCGCCGTGGAGCGAACGCAGGAGCTTTTGGTCGATCTTCGCGCCTTGATGGAGGCAGGCGAGATCCCCGAGATTCCGGTTTTCATCGACTCGCCCCTCGCCTCGCGGGCATCGGATATTTTCCAGCGGCATGCCGGGGAATTGCGCGACGGCGACGATCTCGTGCGGGCGCTTCGATCCCGCTGGGTACGCTTCACCCAAAGCGTGGAGGAGAGCAAGGCGATCGACCGCATCCACAGTTTCCACATCATCATCGCGGCGAGCGGGATGTGCGAGGCCGGGCGGATCCGGCATCATCTTAGGGCGTGGCTCTGGCGCGACGACGCCACCGTCCTGTTCGTGGGCTATCAGGCGCAGGGAACGCTGGGGCGCATTCTGCAGGAAGGCGTCTCGCGCGTGCGCATCCGTGGCGAAGAGGTCAGGGTTCGGGCGCGGATGCGGACGCTCGACCTCTATTCAGGCCACGCTGACGCGCCGGAACTGGCAGCCTGGCTCGCGGATCGGCGTCCGGTGCGACGGAGCGTGTTTCTCGTCCATGGCGAGGCGCCCGCGCTCAGCGCCCTGCAGGCTTCCCTTGGCGGCGATGCACGGGCTCATCGACCGATCATCGCCGACCTTGACGATGTTTTCGATCTGTCCGGGGATGTCGCGCGTCTTCTGGAAGCGCCCGAGCGCCGCCTGCCACCCGAGGTGACTGGTCACCGGGATTGGCACAACGATTACTCCGACCTGATCCTCGACCTCAATGCGGTAATCGAAAAGGCGGCCGACAGGAAAGCAAAGGAAGTCGTCATCCGCCGGCTGAGGCGCGCACTTCATGAGGAGGGGTGACGAGCTCATTTCCGCCGCGCCGGCATTGATCGGAATCAAAGTCGCGTGGGTGCGGGTCTTTACATTGATCAGCGGTGGACCTTCAACGGTCGCCGTCCGATTTCAGGAGAGCGAATATGCTTCATCACATCACGCTTCATCTGGCGCGCAGCAAGGCGTTCCCGGAAGGAAGCATCCGCCATGGCTACGAGGTAACGGCGCCTCTCGACGAGAAAGGCATGCTCGATCGCGAAGAATGGGCGAGCAAGCGCGCGCAGTGCCGCGTCAAGCGCTTCTGGCCCGGCGAACCGGATCGCAACGGGGTGTTGATACACCGCCAGGGCGGTTCGGGAGGCGCCACCTGGATGATCGACTACAATCAGGATCGGCCAGGCGACGAAGAATCGGGCTATCGCCTCAACCAACACCGGTTCGCGCCGGGCGAGTACGTCACCATCCAGGACGAGGACGAGAAACCCTATACGTTCGAGGTGAAAGCCGTCCGGCCCGCCGAACCGCGCGCCAAGGCGGAGACGAAGTGATGCGGCGCATGGTTTTTGCCAGCCTCGTGCTGGCTTCATTCCTCACCTCGGCGGCCGCCCAGGAAGGCCGCGTGCAGCGCGGCGCCACCTTCGCGCGCGTGAACTGCTCCCAATGCCACGCGATCGGCCTGATCGGCGAGAGCCCGCTCTCCGAGGCTCCGCCATTCCGCACGCTGCATGAGCGCTATCCGGTCGAGGATCTGGCCGAGGCGCTGGCAGAAGGAATTACCACCGGACATCCGTCCATGCCGGAATTTCAGCTCGATGCGGCGCAGATCAACGATCTCATTGCCTACCTGAAATCGATAGAACGCTGACGCGCTGGTCGCGCCGCATCCGCACGACACATCGGGTGCTAACGCACGACGAGCACCGGAATGGTCGATTGGGAGAGCACTTTCAGAGTCTCGCTTCCCAGGAACATGGCGGACATGCCCGAGCGCCCGTGCGACGCCATGACGATCAGGTCGCATTGCCGGCTCTCGGCGGCGCGAACGATCGCCTGGTTGGGCGCATCGTCCTCGAGATGGATGGTCGTCGCGTCGATCCCCGCGCCCGCGGCGACCTGAGCGGCTCGCGCAAGAATGCGGTCGGCCTGCTTCTTCATATGCGCGCGGAAGGAGGTGGGCGTCTCCTCCAGTTGCTCGGCCTCGATCGCGAAGACATGGAACGGCTGCGTCACCGTCAGGATGCAGATCTTTGCATCCAGCGCCCTCGCGAGCTTCACACCGTGATCGATGGCGTGCGCCGCCAGCTCCGATCCGTCGGTGGCAATCAGGATGTTCTTGAACATGATAGTCTCCCCTTGTTGAACCTGCTTAGTACGAAAGAAGCAGCGGCACCGGGCAACGCTTCAGCAACGACTGGGTGACGCCACCGAGAATCATCTCCCGGAATCGGGAATGCATGAATGCGCCCATGACGATCATGTCCGCGTGCGTGAGCGTCGCGTGGTTTCGCAGTGTCGTCGCCACGTCGCCCTCGACGACGGGAAGCGTCAGCACGTTCACGTTGACGCCGTGACGCACCAGATGCGGCGCGATCTCGGCACCCGGCACGGTATCGGCGAGATCCTTCTCGCCCTCCACGCTCACGAGTTCGACGGTCTCGGCCGCGCGCAGAAGCGGCAACGCGTCGTTCACGGCGCGCGCGGCCTTGCCGCTGCCGTCCCACGCGACGACGATGCGGTTTGCCTTGAACTTCTCGAACGACGGGGGGACGACGATGAGGGGGCGCCCGCTGCGCGACAGCACTGCCTCGATCAGGCCTCGATCGACGGCGACCGCCACAGGCTCGGCATCGAGCACGGTCACGTCGTGCGAAATCGCCAGTCTCGTGAAACTTTCGATGAGTTGGGGATAGGCCAGTTGTGGCGTCTCGACACTGGACGAGATGCCTGAATCCGCCGCCGCCTGCCGGGCCGAATCCGCAACCGCTTTCGCCAGCGCGTCGAGCCGCCGGTTCTCCGCCGCCACCAGACTGGCGCCGATTTCGCTGACGAAGACATGGGTCAGTACGAGCTTCAGCGAGGCTGCCTGAACGGTCACGTGGGCGGAGGCCTGCGCCGCGAGAGAAAGGCCATATCCGAGCGCGGCGGCAGGCTCTTTGAGCTCACCCTCTTCGGTCGTGCCGATCAAAACGCTCTTGATGTTCTCGATCATGATCTTCCTTTCTTGTTTGTGCGAAAAAAAGCGCGAAGACTCATCGCGTCAGGGAAATGACGCGACATCGACACGCGGCAGGCGTTGCGGCGGCGGAACGAGAACGGCCGCCCCGTCGATCCGCCCGGCCCGCAGATCCGTCAGAGCGTCGTTGGCGGCCTCGAGCGGGTAGCAGGTCGTTGCGGTTCGGACATTCGCCAGCTTTGCGACGGACAGAAAGTCAACCGCGTCCTTACGGGTAAGGTTAGCCACCGACATCACGTGCCGCTCCTCCCACAAGAGCCGATACGGAAAGGACGGAATGTCGCTCATATGGATTCCTCCGCAGACCACCCGGCCACCCTTCTTCACCGCCCGCAGCGCAGTCGGCACGAGGTCGCCCACGGGCGCGAAGATGATGGCGGCATCGAGCTGCTCAGGGGGGCGCTCCTCGGAGCCGCCTGACCAGACCGCGCCGAGAGAACGCGCGAAATCCTGCGCCGCCGGATCTCCCGGACGCGTGAAGGCGAAGACGCGACGGCGTTGCCAGACGCAAACCTGCGTGATGACGTGAGCGGCCGCCCCGAAGCCGAAAATGCCGATGGTTTCGCCATCGCCCGCGGCAACAAGCGACCGCCAGCCGATGAGCCCCGCGCAGAGGAGCGGTGCCAGCGCCACCGGGTCGCCCTCATGCGGCAGGGGGACGACATAATCGGCATCGGCCACCGCGTGTGTCGCAAAGCCTCCGTCGCGCGTGTAGCCCGTGAACAACGGGGCATCGCACAGGTTTTCGCGGTTCGCCCTGCAATAGGGGCAGCGGCCGCAGGTTTTTCCGAGCCAGGAAATACCCACCCGATCCCCGATCCGCCACCGGCCGACCCCGTCCCCGATCGCATCCACGCGGCCGACGATCTCGTGTCCGGGGATGACCGGGAGATTGGCCGGAGGCAGGTCGCCGTCGATGACGTGGAGATCGGTCCTGCACACCGCGCAGGCTTCGACCGCCACGCGGATTTCGCCCGGTCGTGGCGACGGCGTCGGCCGCTCCTCGAGGATCAGAGGCGTTCGCGACCGGCGAAGGACCATAGCCTGCATGGTTCAAGGCTCCTGGCGGAACGGTCGGTTCGGTATCCGCCGATCTGTTCCCAACAGACGGGAATGTAGACCCAACCTACGACCGCCGAATTGACGAGGATCAAGACGCCGGGAGCGAAAGGGCTCTCTCTTGTGGGGCGTGCTCGGTGTTCGACCGTAACGCGCGAACCGGCCTTTGAGCGAACCCTTGACGTTAATTCAAATAATGCTAAATTAGATTTATCTTAAATGACTGATATGATAGCGCAGCCGATGATGGATCTCCCGACCTTTGAGAAACAGGCGACAGAGGTAGCCGATATCCTGCGTGCTCTCGCAAACGAGCGGCGGCTCATGATCCTGTGCAAGCTGGTCGAGTGGGGCGAGGCCAACGCGACGTCTCTTGCCGAGGCCGTGGGGCTCTCCCAATCGGCCCTGTCGCAGCATCTCGCCCGGATGCGCCAGGAGGGCATCGTCACCTTCCGGCGAGAAAGTCAGACTCTCTGGTATCGCGTTGCGGATCCGAGGATCGAGCTGCTACTCGCCTCCCTGTACGATCTGTTCTGTCGAACGGCTTCCGGCGACCGGGACCCGTCCACCCGGATGAAATCGAACGTTTGAGGAGCTTGCCTTGACTGACTTCACTCCTGTTTCGGCGCTCCTCGGCGGGCTTCTCATCGGGACCAGCGCCACCCTCTTGCTGGTGTTGACCGGCCGCATCGCGGGCATCAGCGGGATCGTCGGCGGTTTGCTCACGCCCCGCCGCGGGGATTTGGGCTGGCGGATAAGCTTCATCGCCGGATTGCTGATCGCCCCGTTCGCCTTCCGCCTCGTGGGCGGCGCCATTCCGCCCCTCGTCATCGATGTTTCCCCAGCGGTTCTGGTCCTCGCGGGTCTTCTGGTGGGGTTTGGCACGCGGTTGGGCGCGGGCTGCACGAGCGGCCATGGCGTTTGCGGGATCGGGCGCGCGTCGCCGCGTTCGCTTGTCGCCACCGGTGTCTTCATGGCGACCGCGATTGCCACCGTCTTTCTGACCCGCCACGTCCTGGGGAGTTGAGTGATGCCGTTGATCCTTTCCGCCTTCGCATCCGGTCTCATCTTTGGTCTGGGATTGATCGTCTCGCAGATGGTCAACCCCGCGAAAGTCCTCGGCTTTCTCGATGCATTCGGATCCTGGGACCCCAGTCTCGCCTTCGTGATGGGCGCCGCCGTTGCCGTATCGGCCTTGGGATATCTCGTGGCCCGTCGTCGTGGCGTCCCGGTCTTTTCACCGCGTCTGGAAATGCCGACGCGTCGTGACATCGATCCGCGCCTCGTCGCAGGGGCGGCGCTTTTCGGTATCGGATGGGGGCTCGTCGGCCTCTGCCCCGGCCCGGCCTTGACGATCCTGCCCGTGGGGCCATGGCAGGTCGCGCTGTTCGTGGCGTCCATGGTCGCCGGCATGGCCCTCTTCCGCCTCGTCCCGGCCGGGCCCGAAATGCGCGGGCTGCCGGACCTGAATGCAAGTCTCTAAACGGCATTTTGGAAAGGAGTTCTCCTCATGTCTGAATCTCCCGCCTCGGCGCTTCAGGGACGTCCGATCGTTGCCGGTTTCTATGACAAGCGCACCGGCAGCATCCAGTATGTGGTGACCGACCCCGAAACCAGGCGATGCGCCATTATCGATCCGGTTCTCGATTTCGACCCGAAATCCGGCGCGGTGGCGACGAAATCCGCCGACCAGCTTTTGGCCCATATCGAGCGCGAGGGGTATGTGCTCGAATGGATCCTCGACACACATCCGCACGCGGACCATTTCTCGGCGGCGGGATATCTCAAGGACAAGACCGGCGCGCCGACTGCGATCGGCGAGAAGGTCGTGGAGGTCCAGCGGCTGTGGAAAGGCATCTACCATCTCGCCGAAGATTTCCGCACCGACGGCTCGCAATGGGACAAGCTGTTTGTGGATGGGGAGCGTTTCAAGATCGGCAATATGGACGCGCAGGTAATGTTTACGCCTGGCCACACGCTCGCCTCCATCGCCTATCTGGTAGGCGATGGAGCCTTCATCCACGACACGCTGTTCATGCCCGATAGCGGCACCGCCCGGGCGGATTTCCCCGGCGGGTCCGCGAAGGTCCTGTGGCACAGCATCATGCGGATCATGGCACTGCCGGACGACACACGGCTATTCACCGGTCACGATTACAGGCCCGAGGGAAGAGAGGCGCGCTGGGAAAGCACCGTCGGACAGCAGCGGGAGCACAACACCCATCTCAAGTCGGCGAAGACCGAGGACGCATTCGTCGTCTTGCGCGAGAAACGCGACAGCGAGTTGCCCATGCCGCAACTCATCCTGCACGCGTTGCAGGTGAATATTCGTGGCGGACGATTGCCCGAGCCGGAGAGCAATGGGCGGAGCTATCTCAAAATTCCCCTCGACGCGCTGCCGCGCGTCGCGTGGGACTAGCAGACCTCCCCGCTTGAGGGCGCACGGCGCAGTTTGACAATTCTCATGGCCGGAGCCGTCCGCAAGGCTAGGCTGGCCCAGACAGCATGGGGATCTCACATGATCAAGGACGTTCTGGTTCATCTGGACGGCTCGGCGCAGGACGAGGAGCGCCTCCTTTACGGCGAAGCCGTAGCGTCGATCTCGCAGGCTCATCTCACCGGACTCTTCACACACCCGCTGCCCGATATGGCGGCTCTGGTGCCATTCGACGGCGGCGCGGTGGCGGCCGATCTCGTGGCGCAGATGGACATGGAGGCGAGGCAGCTTGGGACTCGTGTGGCCGGAAAACTGGCCGACCGGTTCAGCCGTCTTTCTGTGCCCAATGAAGTGCGACGGGTTGAAGATATCGCCGATCAAATTTCCAGCGGGGTCGCCACCGAGGCGCGCTGGGCCGATGTTTTCGTCACCAGCCGGCCCTATGAGGACGATGGCGACACGCAATGGCGGCGCCTGTTCGAGGCCGTGCTGTTCGAAAGCGGCCGGGCGATTCTCGTCGTCCCGCCGGGCCGGCGACCGCCGGAGGCGCTGCGGCGCGTGCTCTTATGCTGGCGTGACACGCGGGAATCCGCCCGCGCAGTGGCGGAATCCTTGCCGATCCTCGTTCAGGCTACCCGGACCATGATCCTTGTGGTCGATCCGGATCCCGCGCTCGATGGCGCGAGAAGCGAACCCGCGGCCGATATCGCCAAACATCTCGACCGGTGCGGCGCGAGGGTCGAGGTGACCGTCGCGGCGAGCCAGGGCCACGAGGTCTCTCAGGTGATCCTGGATCACGCGGCGCGCATGTCTGCCGACCTGATCGTCATGGGCGGCTACGGCCATTCCCGCGCCCGCGAGTGGCTGATCGGCGGTGTGACGCGAGACATGCTGACCACGTCGCCGCTTCCAATCCTGATCGCCCACTAGCAGCTTTCGCAGCTTGCCGAGTCTGCGCTACGGAGAAAAGCCGAATTGTCGGTGTTGATCAGCGCACGGTCGTTCTTGTCCACGCCGGTGGATCGCTGGCCGGGAAGGATTCGAGATCGGCTTCTTCGACCGCGTCGGCGCTCTGGTCCGGTTCGAGCAAGGTCACGACATCCTCGTGGCCGAATCCCTGCCGATAATCCAGCGCCGAGATCACCTCGAGCATTACCCGGAACAGAGCGATATCCTGGTCGTCCGGCGGCACGTATTCGGCGATCCCGGCGGGGAATTTACTCAAGAGCAGATTGCGTGCGAGCTCGATGTCCTTCGGATCCTTCAGGCGCATCGCTCGACCGGCTGCCGATATTCCGCGGATCTCACCCCAATTTTCATACGGAAGGTTCACGGTAAGAGAGACCTTGTCGCTTCGTTCGATGTTGCGGGCTTTCTGCGAAACCGCGGAGGTTCCGAAATAGAGGGTCAGATCGTCATGGGCGTAGCTGACGGTCGTCGCCTGGGGAAATCCGTCATCGCGGACGGTCGCGATGGTCATGTCCTTCGCACCGTCGAGAATGGACAGAATGTTCTGCTTCAACGAGGTATCCATCACGCACCTCCGCGCGGCCACTCCGCCGCAAGGTTGGTCCTCACTCGCCTGTCCGCAATCTACGCGTCCTCACTGATAAATTCCATCCTCAAAGGGCGCCGACGACGACCGCGAACCTCCGAGAAACGATGTTTGATTTTGCGCAATGCGGGGGGGTCGGGCAAACGATAACCCTTCTCGGTCATGTATTGCGCCGTGCAGTTTCGGCAAAAACTGTTGGCCGAAAAGGGACCTGACCATGTTCTGCGTTCCAGCTCCCCTGAAATTCGAGCACCAGGAGCTTGACCGTGAACTTGCGCAAGCCATCCGCAGAGGTGGCCGCGTAGGCATCGCGGCGAAGCGCGTGGCGGATCTTTTGCGTGCGCAGTTCGAGCGCGATGAGGAATGGACGCTTCGCCCGCTCGGCGCATTGCCCGAACTGGCTGCCGGAAATCAAGTTACCGACGCCGTGCACCTCGTCGATCTGACCATGCGCCTGAAGGAGGAACTGCCGACCATGTCCTCGGAATACGGGGTGATTCTGGCATCTCTCGACGAGCTGGCGGAGGCGGCAGCCGACGGGTCGGATAGCGACATCGAGCGAGTGGTCGGCATGCTGAAGCGCCATGCTGACATCAAGACGCACGTGCTTTATCCGGCGGCGCTGCTTGTCGGTGAATTCCTGAAGAGGCAGAGCACGATGACGACGACGCCGGCACGCTGGCCCGAGCACCGGTCGGACGCGTAACAACCTTTGGGCGGAGCCTACCCGCCATCGAATATCCCCCGCAGCGTGCGCCCAAGCTCGACGGCCGTATAGGGTTTCTTGAGCCAGCCTGCCCGGTTCGTTCTTTGACGTTTTACCAGTTCGGGTTCGGCGTAGCCCGAGGTGAGCAGCACCTTGAGCTGAGGTCTGCCGGCGCGGGCGGCGGTCGCCAGATCCGCGCCGGTCATCCCACCGGGCATCACCATGTCGGTAAAGAGAAGTTGGACTTCGGGATGTTCGTCGAGTGCTGCGAGTGCGCCGGGACCGTCGCCGGCCTCGATCACGCGATAGCCCATATCGCGCAGGCGCGCTGCCGTCATGCGCCTGACCCGCAGATCATCCTCGACCAGCAGAATGGATTCGCCCATGCCCTTGAATGACTCATCGAAGCCCTGCGGATTTTTCGCTTCCCCGCTCTCGCGTCGAACGCTCGCCTGCGGCAGATACATGCGGATGGTAGTGCCGCCGCCCGGTTCGCTCGCCAAGGCGACATGCCCGTTAGACTGCATCACAAAACCGTAAACCATAGGAAGGCCCAGCCCGCTGCCGGCACCGACGCCCTTGGTGGTGAAGAACGGCTCGAAGGCTCTCGCCAGCACGTCCTGGGCCATACCGATGCCGTTGTCGCTGACGGTGATCAGCACATATTTTCCGATGCGAGTTTCGGAATGGTGGCGCACGTAATCGGGGCCCAGTTCCGCGTTCTCCGCCGTGATGGTCAATTGTCCGCCATTCGGCATGGCGTCGCGCGCATTGATCGCAAGATTGAGGATGGCATTCTGGAGTTGGCTGGGATCGACCATCGCGGCCCACAGGTCCGTGTCGGCGTTCCCCTTGATGGTGATCGCCTCTCCGAGCGTGCGCCGCAGGAGCGGCATCATCTCGGCCAAAAGCGCGCCGATATTGGTCAGTCGCGGCTGGAGGGACTGCCGCCTGCCGAAGGCGAGGAGCCGCTCGGTCAATTGGGCGC
Organism: Microvirga sp. P4_A5; assembly: GCF_056402495.1. NCBI lineage: Bacteria > Pseudomonadati > Pseudomonadota > Alphaproteobacteria > Hyphomicrobiales > Methylobacteriaceae > Microvirga > Microvirga sp. P4_A5. The sequence continues at coordinate 58,340 of NZ_JBFUHH010000002.1, forward strand.
CGTGCTCGGCGGTTTCACGCGCCTCTCTCACCAGATCGAGCTGATGTGCATCCGTCAGGCGCGCCTCGAGCATTTCGAGATTGCCCAGGATCACCGTCAGCAGATTGTTGAAATCATGCGCCACGCCGCCGGTGAGCTGGCCGATCGCCTCCATCTTCTGGGCCTGGCGAAGCTCCTGCTCGATCCTGTGAGTGGCGGTGAGGTCGCGGATGAACCCGGTGAACAAACGATAGTTGCCCATCTGCACCTCGCCGACCGCGAGTTCCATGGGAAAGACACTGCCGTCCTTACGCTGGGCGCTCACCACGCGACCGATGCCGATGATCCGCTTTTCGCCCGTTCGGAGGTAGTGTTCGAGATAACCGTCATGTTCCTCGCGATAGGGCGAGGGCGTGAGCATGCTGACGTTCTTTCCGATCACTTCGTCGGCGGTGTAGCCGAACAGAACCTCGGCGGAACGGCTGAACGATTGTATCAACCCACGCTCGCTGATGGTGATCAGCGCTTCGGGTGCGGTATCGAGAATGGAACGAAGACGCGCTTCGCGCTCACGCAAAGCCTCCTCGGCCGATTTCTGCTCCGTAAGATCGAGCGCGAAGGCGGCAAAGCTTTCACCATCGCGCGTGGCGAAAGCGGTTCTCACCGGCACGCGCACGCCATCGCGGAAAAACTCCTTGTCGGAATGTGCCGAGATCCCGGCAGCGCGCGCCTCCGCCATGGCGCGCTCATCCCCCAACAACCAATCCGGCGGCCTGATCAGGCCCGAATCGAGGTCGCGCCTGCTGCTGCCGACCAACTCCAGAAAGGCCCTGTTGGCCTCGACAACCCGGCCCCGCTCGTCGATGAAGAGTGCTCCGATCGGTAGCGCTTCCAGCATGGTCCGCAGGCGCGACTCGACCAATGACCGTCCGTCGTGCCGACCTGTCCGGCCGATGTCCTCGATGATGGACACGACGATGCGCCCCATCGACCCGTCGATAGCCACCGACGAGATCTCCCGGATCCGCACCGGAATTCCGTCTTTCCGGAGAAACCGCTTCTCGGCACGGTAGCTGGGCAGATTTCCCGAGAGGAGTTGGGAGGCGAGATCCTGAGCGCGGCGCCTGTCATCCGGGTGCGTCAGTTCAAGAATGTTCCGACCTTCAAGCTCACCCGGCGGGTAGCCAAGAATACGGCAGGCCACCGCGTTTGCATGCCTCATCGTTCCGGCCGGATCGACGAGAACGATGCCGACGGCCGCTTCCGCGAAGGCCAGCCGAAACCATTGGGCCATCGGGTGCCTTTCGGGAGCTTCGACATCCGGCGACACCGGCTCGTCTCGGGGCATGCGGAAAGGATCCAACTCGATCGGACTTCGGGAAACGGGTTCCAAAAAATCCGATCCTTCATATCATACGCCATGTCTGCCCGAAGGGGGCAGATGCGGAATTTCGTTCAGTTCAGCGGCGCGATCGAAGGAGCCCGCATCCTGTAGACGTTTGGCGATTGCGCTTCTTCCTCGCCTGTCAAAGCCTGCAAGCTCTCCACGCAGCGCAGCTCTACGCGGTTTCGTCCCTCAAGGGTGATGAGCCCACGGCGTTTGAATTTCGAAAGCGCCCGACAGACCGTCTCAATGGTCAGCCCGAGATAATCCGCAATGTCCCTGCGACTCATCGGCAGCTCGATCACGACGGGGCCGCCGTCCTGAGAGGTGCGCCGCGCGGTCGATACCAGGAAGTTGGCGACCCGCTCCTCAGCGCTGAGTTGACCCAGGAGCGTGATGAGATTGTGGGCAGACCTTATTTCCTCGTAGATCCGCGTGAGAAGCAGCCTGCCAAGTGCCGGCAATTCACGCTCCGCCTCATGCAGGCGGATCAGACTGATACGCCTCAGGCGAACCGGCGTCACAGCCTGAGCCGTGTAGAGGTAAGGACCCTGAAACGAGACCCCAAGGACCTCGCCGGCAAAGATGAAGGCCGTGACGGCACGCCGCCCGTCGGGTAAGATGCGATAGGCACGCAAGCAGCCCTCGGCGATCTGGAATGCATGGGTCGAAGGATCGCCTTCCCAAAAGACCGCCTGTCCGGCGGCGAACGTCTCCAGAGGCTGCGCGGCGAACAGGCTTTCGAGCGTTCCCGGCGCGTGTGGGCCGGAAGCCGGGTTCGGCGATCGATAAGGGAGGGTGACGAGGTTGGAGGAATACATGTTCGCAATCTCCACGAGCCGCCTCCCACATAGTAAGCTTGCAAGTGTGACGGTCGTTGCCGACATGCGTGCGAATTTGTCAGCGACCTGTAACGAATTGTAACAGCGCCTGAGTGGGCCAGGCCATGAGGCGCTTCGGTCGAGGCGTACCGCGCCTTTCCCCGGTGCAGATAATGGACGGGACACGAGAGATGGCTGAACAGGCGCATATTCTTGTCGTGGATGACGATCCCCGCGTCAGGAAAATGCTGACGAGCTACCTGAGCGACGAGGGGTTCCGCATCAGCGTTGCGGAGAACGGCTCCTGCATGCGGCGCTGTCTCGACCGCGAAAAAGTCGACCTCGTCCTCCTGGATCTCATGCTGCCACAGGAGGACGGCTTGGAGCTGGCGCGGGAAATTCGCACGCGCCCGGGCATCGGCATCATCATGGTGACGGGACGCGCGGATGTGGTCGACACCATCGTGGGTCTGGAGGTCGGGGCGGACGATTACATTGCGAAACCGTTCCACCTCCGGGAGGTACTGGCGCGCATCAAGAGTGTGCTGCGTCGCCTGCAGGCGACGCCCTCCCCCGGACGCGGAGAGACCCTCATGGGGGAGCCTGGCAAGGTGATCCGGTTCGATGGCTGGTCGCTGGATCTGGGCCGGCGCGAACTGACCGCCCCGGATGGTGCGCCAATCCCGTTGACGAGCGGCGATTTCGACTTGCTGGTGACATTCGCGGCCCATCCGGGGCGGGTCCTCGACCGGGATACCCTGATGGACCTGACACGGGGGCGCCGCTGGGATGCTCTCGACCGGTCAATCGACGCGCAGGTGGCCCGGCTTCGACACAAGATCGAACCCGAACCGAAGAAACCCAGACTGATAAAGTCCGTGCGCGGCGTCGGCTATTTGTTCAGCGGCCGCGTGGAGCATTCAGAAAGCGCGCACGCCCCCGGCCAGACCGCGAGGACCTGACCGGGCGGGTTGCCGGCCAACGGCTCGGATCAGACGTCGAGATTGGCCACGCTCAGCGCGTTCTCCTGGATGAATTCGCGGCGCGGCTCCACCACGTCCCCCATCAGTTTTACGAACAGATCGTCCGCATCGGTCACGTCCTTGACCTTCACCTGCAGCAGCGAGCGCACCTCGCGGTCGAGGGTGGTTTCCCAAAGCTGCTGGGCGGTCATCTCGCCAAGGCCCTTGTAGCGCTGGAGCTGGAGCCCCTTGCGTCCGGCGGCGAGCACCGAGGTGAAGAGCGTCAGCGGCCCGTCGATCTGCATTTCATCGCCCTTGCGGACGAGAGCCGCCGGTTTGGCATAGACGTCCTGCAGGGACTTCGAACGCTCGTCGAGCTTCTTGGCCTCCTGGCTTGCCACCAGCGACTGGTCCAGTACCGACACCTGCTTCACGCCACGCACCGTGCGTGAAAATGCATAGCCGCCCTCGCGCACCTCGCCGACCCAGCCGCGCTCGAGCTCCTCGGAGATCAGGTCGAGGCGCTGCGCGATGTAGGTTGCGGCAGCCGGACCGCGCTCGGGATCTTCGACGACGTCCGGGCGCAACGCGCCGGCGATCGCCGCCTGCTCGACCGCGCGTCGATCGTAGCGCGTATGAAGGCTCGACAGGACCTGCCGGATCAGGCGCGCCTCCTCGATCAATCCCTTGAGCTGCTCGCCCTGGAATTCCAGCCCCGATTCGAGGCGCAGCAACGCATTGTCGATGCCGGCATCGATCAGGAAGTCTTCCAGCGCCCGCTCGTCCTTAAGGTAGAGCGCCTGCTTGCCGCGCGTCGCCTTGTAGAGCGGCGGCTGGGCGATATAGAGGTGGCCGCGCTCGATCAGCTCCGGCATCTGGCGGAAGAAGAACGTCAGCAGCAGCGTGCGAATGTGCGACCCGTCCACGTCCGCGTCGGTCATGATGATGATGCGGTGGTAGCGCAGCTTGTCGGGGTTGAATTCCTCGCGTCCGATACCCGTGCCCAACGCCGTGATCAGCGTCCCGATTTCCTGGCTGCCGAGCATCTTGTCGAACCGCGCACGCTCGACGTTGAGGATCTTGCCGCGAAGGGGCAGAACCGCCTGGAAGGCGCGGTCGCGGCCCTGCTTGGCCGAGCCGCCGGCCGAATCGCCCTCGACGAGCAGAATTTCGCATTTCGACGGATCGCGCTCCTGACAATCGGCGAGCTTGCCGGGGAGCGAAGCGATGTCGAGAGCGCCCTTGCGGCGGGTCAGCTCGCGCGCCTTGCGGGCGGCTTCGCGGGCGGCCGCCGCTTCCACCACCTTGCCGACGACGGTGCGGGCCTCTGCGGGGTGCTCCTCAAGCCAGTTGTTGAGCGCCTCGTTGACGACGTTCTCGACCGCGGGTCGGACCTCCGAGGAGACGAGCTTGTCCTTGGTCTGCGAGGAGAATTTCGGGTCCGGCACCTTCACCGACACCACCGCCGTCAGGCCTTCGCGGCAATCGTCGCCCGTGAGCGAGACCTTCTCGCGCTTGGTGAGGCCGGAGGATTCGGCGTAGCCATTGACCTGGCGCGTCAGCGAGGCGCGAAAGCCCGCCAGATGCGCGCCGCCATCCCGCTGCGGAATGTTGTTGGTGAAACATAGTACCGTCTCGTGGTAGGAATTGTTCCACCACAGCGCCACCTCCACGCCAATCCCGTCGCGCTCGGCGCGGATGACCACCGGCTCGTGGATCAAAGGGGTTTTGGCGCGGTCGATGTAGCGCACGAAGGCCTCGATTCCGCCCTCGTACATGAGCTCTTCGCTCTTGCGTTCGGCATGGCGGTTATCCGACAGGATGATGCGCACGCCCGAATTCAGGAACGCGAGTTCCCGCAGCCGATGCTCCAGGGTGTCGTAATCGTACTCGACCATCGTGAACGTATCGGTCGAGGCCAAAAAGGTGACTTCCGTGCCCTGCCGGCCCTGGGCATCGCCCACCACCGCGAGGGGCGCCACGGCCTCGCCATGGCGGAATTCCATGGCGTGTTCCTTGCCGTTACGGAAAATGCGGAGCTGGAGCCGGCTCGACAGGGCGTTGACCACCGAGACGCCGACGCCATGCAGGCCGCCCGAGACCTTGTAGGAATTCTGGTCGAATTTCCCGCCCGCATGGAGCTGGGTCATGATGACCTCGGCGGCCGAGATGCCCTCTCCGGTGTGGATGTCCACCGGAATGCCGCGACCGTTATCGGTCACCGTGACCGACCCGTCGGCGTTCAGCGTGACCGTGACCTTGGTGGCGTGACCCGCGAGCGCCTCGTCGATGGCGTTGTCCACCACCTCGTAGACCATGTGGTGGAGGCCCGAACCGTCATCCGTGTCACCGATATACATGCCGGGACGCTTGCGGACCGCATCGAGGCCCTTGAGGACCTTGATGGAATCAGCCCCATAGGCATCGACGTTCATGTGTGCAGCAGGTTCGGCCATTGAGAGTCCTTGTGGAGCGCGGGGGAACCCATGCGCTCTCGGTCTTTGATTCGTGAGATCAACTATTTAGTCACAGTTTGTTGAAATTTCATCCCCACGCGTGTACGCGCGCGTGAAATGGGCGGGAAAACTGCGGCTTATCGGGCCGCCGCCGCGGCGCCGGCCATGACCCCGCCGGTGCCCCGATTGAGCGCCCGGATCGCCTTCGCGCTGGTAAAGAGCCGCCGGGCCCGAAGCGCCAGCAGGATATAGGCGCCGAACACCAGAGCCAGGACCGACAGCGCCGCGCCCGCCAGTTCGGCGAAGCCCAGCCATGTGACCCGGCTCAGGTCCACGAAGGTCGGCAGCAAGGCGAGGTAAAACACCATGACCTTCGGGTTCCCCATGGTCACGGCCAGCCCGCCCAGGAAGAGCCTCGCTGGATGCTCGTAGACTCTGTTGGCTTCGACATCCCGCACGACCACGGGAGCGCTCCAGAGCTTCCACGCAAGGTAGAGCAGATACGCTATGCCGAGCCATTTGATGACGAGGAAGATATTCTGGAACGCGTGGGCCAGGGCCGCGAGCCCCACCACCGCGAAAGCAAGCCAGACCACGTCGCCGATCGCGACCCCCGCCGTGAACGCCACCGCGCCCGACGTGCCCCGCCCGAGAACCCGCGCGACGATCGCGGCGATCCCCGGACCAGGGGACGCGGCGGCGATGAAAAGCGCGGTCGAAAACACGATGAGGCCGGCGATGTCCATGATCGTCCTCCTGGCGGAATTCTTACATGAGGATCGGGTCGAATGGGAGGCGGAGGCGGCTAATCGACGATGAAGAGCTTTGCGCCCCGTTCCGTCCGCGATCGATGCGGCTCTGCCTCATCGGCCACCTGATAGCTCTGCCCGGCGCCCAGCACGAAAACCCGTCCATCCTCGAGTTCGGTCACCAACTCGCCTTCGAGAACGAACAGGATGTGCCCCTTGCTGCACCAGTGATCGGCCACATAGCCGGGGGAATATTCCACCATCCGGACTCGGATATCGCCGAATTGCCGGGTGCGCCAGAGCGCATGCCCCGTATCGCCGGAATGGCGCGTCTCTTCGACAACCGCCCAATCCGTCGTGCCGAAGGGAATATTGGACATCTTCATGGGAGCTTCGTAGGTGGGCCGGCTCCCCCGCGCAAGGGCGGATACGAGCGGATTACGCCTCATCCCGACGCACGCGGCCGGGGCTGACATGGAGGAGATCGGCCCGCCCGGCGAGATCGGCGAAAAGCCCTGGATCGGCTCCGGTCATCCAGACCTGGCCGCCCAGCGTCTCCAGCGTGTCGAACAGGCCGGCGCGGCGGCGCGGGTCGAGATGGGCCGCGACCTCGTCGAGCAGAATGAAGGGTGCGAGCCCGGTCATGCTTCCCACGAGCTGCGCGTGGGCCAACACCAGCCCTATCAGCAAGGCCTTCTGCTCCCCCGTGGAGGCGAGATTGGCCGCGATATCCTTCGGCCCGTGGCGCACCAGCATGTCGGTCGCCTGCGGCCCCACCAGGGTGCGGCCGGCAGCCCTGTCGCGGAAACGGTTGTCGCGCAGGATCGCCCGGTAGCGATCTTCCGCATCGACCGCGGCAAGCGTTGCCACCAGCGCATCGATATCGCCCTCGAGGCTCAGGGTCGCGAACGGAAACGGCGATTGGTCGTTTCGCGTGGACAGGATGAGCGCCCCTAGGCGCTGAACCGTCTCGCGCCGCGCGGACGCGACCGCGATGGCAAGCTCCGCCACCTCGCGCTCGATGGCATCGAGCCAAAGGCGATTATCGGGATTTTCCTCGAGCAGACGGTTGCGCGAGCGCAGGGCCCGTTCGAGCGCATTGACGCGCGCGCCATGTTCGGAATCCACCGCCAGCACAAGACGGTCGAGAAAGCGCCGACGGTCGCCCGCGGGCCCGCGAAACAGCGCATCGAGATCGGGCGTCAGCCAGACGATGCGCAGATATTCGGCGAAGGCCGAGGGCGACGGGACGCCGGCACCGTCGACCCGGCAGATCCGGGTCGTTCGCGCCTCAGGATCGGCCCGTTCGAGACCCGTCCCCAGACGGTGTTCGCCATACGCCGTATCGAGGGTCAGCGAAATCGCAAACCCGCCTGCTCCCCCGTGACGCGCCATGTCGGCGATATCGGCCCGTCGCAGGCCGCGGCCCGGCATGAAGAGCGACAGCGCTTCCAGCAAATTGGTCTTGCCCGCCCCGTTCTCGCCGACGAGAGCCACAAGCTGACGGCCCACGGCGAGATCCAGTTCCCCATAGGTGCGGAAATCCTGGAGGATCAGGCGCGTGATGAGGGCCGGGCGCGGCGCGGTTGTGAACATGACAGGCCCCCTCTTTCGATGAGCGAACCCGAAAGATCAAGCGTCCGAAGGGCGGCGACGCGCAGGCGGCTCGCCACATTCGAAAATACGAGCCGCGACAATGCTTCAGGCTGGAGGCGTGCGCCTAAACGCGCATCGGCATCAGCACATACAGGGCTGAGGCGCCCTCGCGATCCTGCACGATGGTGGGCGAGCCGGGATCTGCGAGCTTGAACAGGGCCGTGTCGCCGTCGAGCTGGGCCGTGATGTCAAGGAGGTAGCGAGCGTTGAATCCGATGTCGATCGGGGCCGCATCGTAATCGACCTCGATCTCCTCGGTCGCGCTGCCCGAATCCGGATTGGTGACAGTGAGTGTCAGACGCCCGTCCGCCAGCGCCAGCTTCACGGCGCGGCCGCGTTCCGACGAAATCGTCGACACGCGGTCCACTGCCTTGGCAAAGTCGCTTCGCTCCACCGTCAGCATCTTGTCGTTGCCGACCGGAATGACCCGCTGATAATCCGGGAAGGTGCCGTCGATGAGCTTCGAGGTCAGGATGACGCCGTCGAAGGTCAGGCGGACCTTGGCGGACGAGAGCTCGACGATGACGGATTCACTGCCGTCTTCCACCAACTTGACGATTTCCGCCACCGCCTTGCGGGGGATGATGACGCCCGGCATGCCGTCCGAGCCCGTCGGCGCGGGAAGCTCCACACGGGCCAGCCGATGCCCGTCTGTGGCCACCGCGCGCAGCATCGTGGTGCCGGAGACATCGATGGTGTGGAGATAAATGCCGTTGAGGTAGTAGCGCGTCTCCTCGGTGGAGATCGCGAACTGGGTCTTCTCGATCAGGCGCTTCAGGTCGGTCGCCGACAGGGTGAACCGATGGGGAAGATCGCCCGCCGCGAGATCCGGAAAATCGCTTTCGGGCAGGGCCTGCAGCATGAACCGCGAACGGCCCGAGCGGATCTGCATCTGTGCGGAATCGCCGGTCATTTCGAGCGAAACCTGCGCGCCATCCGGCAGTTTCCGCACGATATCGTAGATCATGTAGGCCGGAACGGTGGTCGAACCGGGTTCGCTGATATCGGCTGGAACGGTCTCCGTCACCTCGATATCGAGGTCGGTCGCCTTGAGGCGCAGGGTCCCGTCCTCGCCGCGCAGGAGAACATTCGACAGGATCGGAATGGTATTGCGGCGCTCGACGACGCGGTGCACATGCCCAAGCGCCTTCAACAGAGCGGCTCGCTCAACAGTAACTCTCATAGTCCAACACCCGTTTTCGTTGGAATTCTTGGCTCAGACCGGAAACGTCCGCAGCCCGTGGCGGCCGAAAGGTCAAGCGGGGGGCAAGAGTGGCGAAGGTTGGCCGCAAAAGCAAGGCCATGGGGCCGGATCCTCAACAAGCCATCGAGGGGGCCGGGCGACCCTCCCCTATTCCTGCAGCATGCGCTTGAGCAATTCGACCTCGTCGCTGAGGGTGTTGTCTTCTCCCAGAGCCTTTTCGATCTTGCGCACGGCGTGAAGAACGGTGGTGTGGTCGCGACCGCCGAACCGCCGGCCGATCTCCGGCAGCGACCTAAGGGTAAGGACCTTCGACAGATACATGGCGATCTGCCGGGGCCTCACCACGGCGGCGGTGCGCCGTTCCGACAGGATGTCCGAGCGCGAGACGTTGTAGCGGGAGGCCACCAGTTTCTGGATATCCTCGATCTTGACCCGTTTCGGCTCCCGGTTGCGCACCAGGTCGCGGATGGCGGTCTCGGCGGTCTCGAGGGTGATGGGCGAGCCGGTGAGCGTCGCATGGGCGAGCAGCCGGTTGACCGCACCCTCGAGATCGCGCCCGTTCGCAGTGATGGCGCGGGCGACATAGGCCACTACGCTCGCCCCCACGTCGAAGGTGGGGTGAACGCATTTGAGGGCCTCGATGCGCGTCGTCAGGATGGACGCCCGCAAGGCCTCGTCGAGCCCCCCGACTTCCACCACCAGGCCACCGGCCAGGCGGGATCGGACCCGCTCGTCGAGCGCTTCGAGATCCGCCGGCGGACGGTCCGCCGCCACCACGATCTGGCGGCCCGCATCGATGAGGGCGTTGAGGGTGTGGCCGAACTCCTGCTGGATCTGCTTGCCCTGGATGAACTGGACGTCGTCGAGGATCAGCAAGTCGATGCCGCGCAGCCGCTCCTTGAACGCCAGGGAGGTCTGGGCTTTCAGGGAGGCGACGAACCCGTACATGAACCTGTCCGCCGTCAGGTAGATCACCCGCCGCCCCTGGGCGCGGACCTGGTGACCGATGGCGTGGAGCAGATGGGTCTTGCCGAGGCCGACGCCCGCGTGAAGGAAGAGCGGGTTGTAGATCGCCTGCCCGTTCTGGTGGTGGGCCACCCGGTCGGCGGCCGCATGGGCCAGCGCGTTCGAGCGGCCGACGATGAAGCTGTCGAAGGTGAGGCGGGTATCGAGCGGCGCGCCGCCGAGCTCGTTGCCGTCACTGCGCTCGTCGGGAAGAGCCGCGGACAGGGGCTTGGCTTCGGCCGAAGTCGGCACGCCCGACAGCACCGGGGCGCCGCCGCCGAGGCGGGGAACCTCCGTGGGCCGACGGAGGGCCGACGGGTCGCGGCCGACGCCGCTGCGGACCGCGATGACGACGCGTTCCAGATGGGTCGCCTCGGCGCGATAAAGGGCGAGCACGCGGTCTGTGTAGTGGGACTCGATCCAGCTTTTCAGAAAGCGGGTCGGGACCGTGAGATAGGCGCAGCGATCGACCACCGATTCCAGTTCCAGGCGCCCGAACCAGCTCGAGAAAATATCCTCGCCTAGCTCTGCCCGCAGCCGGCGCTTTACACGCGCCCAGGTCTCCGCTGCGCCCTGGTCTGCCGCACCCGCAACGCCGCTCTCGCTCGCCGCCGCGTAGGCACGGTGATCCTCGCTCCGAAACATCAAAATCCCTCCCCTAAGGGCCATGGCAAAACGCGATGGTCCTTACGCCCCGACTTGTTGTGAACACACAAAAAAGCTGCCCCACGCCAAGCTGTTCAACGCCTGACGAGATAATTCAACCAAAGATTATCGTTTACTATTCTGACCAGATGATCGGATGCGAACGCCCGGCTTACAACCGCTCAAGTGTTATCAAGAGAAGCCGTTACGAGATGCCGGAGCGTTTTCTTGCCTCGTACTCACATGAAACAACGCTCTATCCCCGCAACTGGGCACAATACCCTGACACTTGATTGGATGACTTCGCGGCGGACCGCTGAAGTGAGGTGACCTTACACAGGGGGTCGGGGGGGTGCAACACGCTCCCGCTCGGCTGGCGGCCGGGACGGGCCTCCTCGATGCCCACAGGCCCGTCCACAGGTTTTCCCTCACCCCGATAAAGTCCTGACTTCCCAACTGATTCAGTGTTCGGAGAAGGGGCTGTCGGGAGCCTGCAAAAAAGGTTTTCGGGCAACGTTGAATCAAAGGCGATTCGGGGGCGACGCAGGGGAGATTCGGATGCCTCGCGAACCTTTGCCTGCTAAGCACTTGAATATATTCGCCCTTTCCTGCGCGTTTTGATCTCGGCTTTGCCAAAAAGCACCCCTTGAAGCGACCTCTGAGTCAATGGGCAATGTGGATAAGACGAAAGACACGGAATGGTGCCCCGGCCATGAAAAAACCCGGCTGAAAAGCCGGGTTTGAAGGGTCGTCTCAGGGTCGCCCGGGGGCGATGATGATCAGGCTCCGAGAGCCTTTACGCGGCTCGCCAGGCGCGAGACCTTCCGCGACGCGGTGTTCTTGTGAAGAATGCCCTTCTGGGCCGCGCGCATCATCTCCGGCTCGGCGGCGCGCAGCGCTGCTGCGGCGTCCGTCTTGTTGCCCGAGGCGAGTGCTTCCTCAACCTTGCGGACGAAGGTCCGGACACGGCTGCGGCGCGACTTGTTGAACGCGGTGCGCTTCGCGATCTTGCGGGTCATTTTCTTGGCCGACACGGTGTTGGCCATGGGCCTGTCCTCGTCTTTAAAATCCGATGCGCAAAACCGGGCTCTCTTCAGCCCTGGCAGCGGTCGGGTGATTGCATGGAAACCGTAAAAACCCGCTTCGTGAGCGGGCTCATGTGGAGCGGCTTATAGACAACGGCGCGCCGAACGTCAACGCCGCCGGCTCTCTCGCTTTCAAAAAAGCGCCGCGAGCCCTTGCCGCCACGGATTGGCGGGGTCGAGAAGGAGGCGCAGCGCCATCAGCCCGGAGACGGCCACGAGCAGCGGACGGATGATCCGGACCCCGAAGCGCATGGCGACGCGCGATCCGATCTGCGCCCCGATGAGGGAGGCTCCGGCCATGACGAGCCCCAGAGGCCAGACCACGGCCCCGGTCGCCGAATAGAGCAGCAGGCTGCCGAGATTGCTCGCCAGATTGAGGAGTTTCGTGTGGGCCGTGGCGCGCACCACTCCGTATCCGAGCAGCATGACGAAGGCCAGCATGTAGAAGGAGCCCGCGCCCGGGCCGAAGATGCCATCGTAGAAGCCGATCGCAACCGGCACGGTCAGGCCGAATGTGAGGGAGGTCATGCGGGCGGTCGCATCCGCATCCTGTACCTTGCGGGAGAGCGCGAAATAGACCGCGATCAGGATGAGAAGGATGGGAATCAGCGCCTCGAGCACCGGTCGCGGCAGGAATTGGACGCAGAGCGCGCCGGCGGTGCCGCTCAGGAAGGCCACGAGGGCGAACCGCCAGGCCTCTTTCCACCGGATCAGGCCCTTGTGCCCGAATGTCCAGGTGGCGGAAGCCGCCGCGAAGGAGCCCTGCACCTTGTTGGTGGCAATCGCCTGCGCGGGGTCGAGGCCCGCCAGCATGAGGGCAGGTACCGTCAGGAGTCCGCCGCCGCCCGCGATGGAATCGACGAAGCCCGCCAGCAACGAGATGGCGGCCAGTGCCGCCATCATATCCAGACCGATATCGCCCATCGTGAGGGTCAGGAGTTCTTGAAGACCGGGGCGCGCTTCTCGACGAAAGCCTTCATGCCTTCGCGCTGGTCATGGGTGCCGAACAGGGAATGGAACATCCGGCGCTCGAACCGCACGCCCTCGGCCAGCGAAGTCTCGTCGGCCCGGTGGACGTTTTCCTTCGTCATCATCACGGCGGGCCGCGACATGGACGCGATGGCGTCGGCGGTCTTGACGGCCTCCGCCAGCAGGTCGGAGGCGGGGACCACCCGCGCCACCAGGCCCGAACGCTCAGCCTCCTCGGCCCCCATCATCCGGCCGGTAAGGCACATATCCATCGCCTTGGCGCGGCCGATCAACCGGGTGAGGCGCTGCGTCCCGCCCATGCCCGGCATGACGCCGAGCTTGATTTCGGGCTGGCCGAATTTCGCCGTATCGGCCGCGATGATGAAATCGCACATCATGGCGAATTCGCAGCCGCCCCCGAGCGCGAAGCCCGCGACCGCGGCGATCAGCGGCTTGCGGCGGCTCGCGACCCGGTCCCAGCCGACGAAGAAATCCTCCACATAGGTGTCCGGGTAGGACAGCTCCGACATCTCCTTGATGTCCGCGCCGGCCGCGAAGGCCTTTTCGGAGCCGGTCACCACGATGCAGCCGACATTGCGGTCGGCATCGAAATCGTCGAGCGCCCGATTGACCTCGGTCAGGAGCGTGGAATTGAGGGCGTTCAGGGCCTGCGGCCGGTTCAGGGTGATCAGGCCGACCTTGCCCCGCGTTTCGACGATGATGGTCTCGTAGCTCATGCGATTGCCCTCAACGGATGAGCCTCACCGGTAGGCGAGGCCCAGCATCGCCGCAAGACCAAAATGCGCGCCTCAGGGACCCACGACCCTCCGGTAGAGGTGCCAGGTGGCGTGGCCGAGAATCGGCAGGGTCACCGCAAGCCCGAAGAAGAACGGGATGAAGCCGACGGCGAGGAGTGCCGCGACGATGAACCCCCACGCGATCATCGGGCCCGGGTTGGTGCCCACGGCCCGGATCGAGGTCTGGATGGCCACGGCCGCGCTCACATGGCGATCCACCAGCATGGGGAACGAGAACACGCTGATGGCGAGCACCACGAGACTGAACACGAAGCCGATGGCGTTGCCGATGATGATCAGCGTCCAGCCCTGCGGGGTCGTCAGGACCTCGCGCACGAATCCCCCGAAGGTCGCGGGCATGTAGGAGCCAAAGATCGATTGATAGAGCGCCTGCGCGACCGCCAGCCAGACGAGGAAGATCCCCAGAAGCAGCAGACCCAGCATGATGATGGAGCCGAAGGACGGCGAGCGCATGACCCGCGAGGCCGCGCTCCAGGTGATGTCCTCCCCCTGCTCGCGTCGCCGGCTCATTTCATAAAGGCCCACGGCCGCGACCGGGCCGAGTATCGCAAAACCGGCCGTGATGGGAAACAGAAGCGGCAGAACGTTGTTGCCGAAGACCATGGCGGCCAGCAGCACACCGAGAACCGGATAGATCAGCGCCACGAAGAATGCGTGCGTCGGCATCGCCCTGAAGTCGTCCACCCCTTTGCGAAGGGCGTCGGAGAGATCGGACGTTCGGATGTGCCGGATATGGGGGAGATCCAGATCCATATCCTCGGGCATCGTGGTGAATTTCGCCATGGCAACACCTCCCATGTGCATCATGCGCTTCCGGAGGCGTTTTGACCAGATATCGAGGTCGCCGTCACCGAGTGCGTCCCACCCGTCTTGTCAACGCCCCAGTCTGGCGTTCGATCCCGAGAGCGCACGGTAGAGGTCGCTCACGCGTCGAGGCGAGCGGCCACCTCCAGCGCCAGGGACAGGCAGGAGGTCAGGCCTGGGCTTTCGATTCCGAACATCTGAACGAGGCCCGCCAGCCCGTGCTCGGCAGGCCCCTCGATGAGGAAGTCCGCGGCTTTTTCGCCCGGACCGGTGAGCTTGGGCCGGATGCCGGCGTAGTCGGGAATCAGTGCGCCGTCGGGAAGGCCCGGCCAATAGCGCCGGATGAATGCATAGAAGATGTCGGCCCGCTGAGGATCGACCTCGTAGGTCTCCCGGTCGATCCATTCCACGTCCGGGCCGAAGCGCATGCGGCCCGAGAGATCGAGGGTGACATGGACCCCCAATCCGCCTTCCACTGGCGACGGATAGATCAGCCGCGAGAACGCTTTCCTGCCGCGACAGGAAAAATAATTTCCCTTTGCCAGAACGAGACGCGGCACGCGCTCCGCCGGATAGCTTTCGGTCGCGCGACCCAAAGCCTGCGCGCCGAGGCCCGCCGCGTTGACGACCGCGTCGACCGAAAGCGTCATGGGGTCGAGGCCGCCCACATGGGCCTCCCAGCCCGACGCCTTCGGCGCGAGACGTTCGACGGGTGCGTGAAACGCGATCATGCCGCCGGCCGATTCGAGATCGCCCCGCAGCGCCAGCATCAACGCATGGCTGTCGACGATTCCGGTCTGTTCCGAGAGCACGGCTCCCCCGCAGGCGAGTTGGGGCTCGAGGGCACGCGCCTGCGCGCCGGTGAGAAGGGTCAGTCCCTCGACGCCATTTTCGAGGCCCTGCTCGTAGATGCCTTCGATCTTGGCCTGTTCGAGCGCATCGGTGGCGACGATCAGCTTGCCGCAGCGCCGGTGCGGAACGCCGTGACTGTCGCAGAACGCATAGAGCATCCGCCGTCCGGCGACGCAGTGGCGCGCGCGTAAGGAGCCTGCCGGATAGTACATCCCCGCATGGATGACCTCGCTGTTGCGAGACGACACGCCGTTTCCGATCCCGCCCGTGGATTCGCAGACGACCACCGAATGGCCTCGCAGCGCCAGTTCGCGCGCAGCCGCAAGACCCACGACTCCGGCTCCGATGACGAGAATGTCCATCAGGAATGGCGCGCGCGGTCGGGCGCGACGACGAAGGCCGTCCCGAGCATCAGGGCCAGGGCCGACGACACGATGGCGGTCGCCAGAAAGGAACCGCCGCAGCCCTCGCTTCGCGCGGCGAGCAGGAGGTCGTCGGGGAACACGTTCGCGCCGATGGCGCTCACCGCCTGAATTGCCGTGACGAGCGCGGCGATCAGCGCCATGCCGCGCAATCGCGGCATCCTGGTCGCGGTGAGCAGGGCAAGCGCGACGAGGACGAGGGTGACGGGCGATAGGAACCGGTCACCGACCGCGTACCAGAGCGGCGCATTCATCAACCGGTCGAACCCGGCACCCAAAACCTTGTCGCACACTTCGGCGGCGGCGGGTCGGAGGGCAATGAAAAAGGCGACGCAGAATACGAGAAGGCGGCTCATGGCCGCCTTCTAACCGATGGACGCGAGGAGGGGAAGCGACCGCGATCAGGCCGCGAGCGACGATTGCGGCGCGGCGGCGCGCACATCCGCGTCCACATGGTCCTCGAAGCGCTTGAAGTTCTCGTTGAACATCTCGACCAGCCGCTTGGCCGACCGCGCGAAAGCCGCCTTGTCCTGCCAGGTTTTCACCGGATAGAGGATGTGCGGTTCGACGCCGGGTACCGAAGTCGGCACCGCGAAGCCGAAATACGGATCGCGACGGAAATCCGCGCGCGACAGCGAGCCGTCGAGAGCGGCCGTCAACAGGCGGCGGGTGACCCGGATCGGCATGCGCCGGCCAGTGCCGTATTGGCCACCGGTCCAGCCCGTATTCACCAGCCAGCAATCCACGTGGTGCTTGGCGATGAGGTCGCGCAGAAGGTTGCCGTAGGCGGACGGGTGGCGGGGCATGAAGGGCGCGCCGAAGCAGGTCGAGAACGTCGCCTCGGGATCCTTCACGCCCTTCTCGGTGCCGGCGACCTTCGCGGTGTAGCCGGACAGAAAGTGATACATCGCCTCGGCGGGCGTCAGCTTGGCGATGGGCGGCAGGACGCCGAAGGCATCGCATGTGAGCATGACGATGTTCTTCGGAATTCCCGCGCGTCCGGTGATGCTCGCATTGGGGATGAAATCGAGCGGATAGGCGCAGCGCGTATTCTCGGTCTTGGCCGCGCTGTCGAAATCCGGTTCACGGGTGATCGGGTCGATGGCGACGTTCTCCAGAACCGTGCCGAAACGCTCCGTGGTGGCGAAGATTTCGGGCTCCGCCTCCCGCGACAGGCGGATGGTCTTGGCGTAGCAGCCACCCTCGAAATTGAACACGCCGTAGGGACCCCAGCCGTGCTCGTCGTCGCCGAGGAGAATGCGGTCGGGATCGGCCGACAGGGTCGTCTTGCCGGTCCCCGACAGGCCGAAGAACACCGCCACATCGCCGCCATGGCCCACATTGGCCGAGCAATGCATCGGCATGACATTCTGCGGAGGCAGCGCGAAATTGAGATAGGTGAAGACCGATTTCTTCATCTCGCCCGCATAGGACGTTCCGCCGATCAGCACGATCTTGCGGGTGAAATCGCAGGCGATCACGGTCTCGGAGCGGCAGCCGTGACGGGCCGGATCGGCCCTGAAGGACGGCAGGTCGATGATGGTGAGTTCAGGCGCGAAGTTCTTGAGTTCGCCGCGCTCGGGACGGATCAGGAGGTTGCGGATGAACAGGGAGTGCCAGGCATATTCGGTGAAGACCCGGGTGCGGACCCGATAGGACGGGTCGGCACCGCCCTGAAGATCCTGGGCGAACAATTCCCTGCCCTCGGCATGCTTCAGAAAATCCTCCAGCAGGGTGTCGAACTGCGCCGGCGTGATGGAGCCGTTATTCTCCCACCAGACCGCATTCTCGGTGGTCTCGTCCCGCACGACGAACTTGTCTTTCGGCGAGCGCCCGGTATGCACGCCGGTCTCCGCCAGCAGCGCGCCTCCCTTCACCAACTGGGTTTCGCCACGCTGGAGAGATTGCTCGTAGAGGGCCGGCGCCTCCAGGTTCCAATAGACTTTCTTGAGGTTACGAAGGCCGATGACCTCAGCGCCCTGCGCGCTGTTGAAGACGCCGATAGTGTCCACTGGGACTTCTCCTGATCGCCAGGCGCTGGGCGGCCCGGGCATTGCCAGATAGGCTCGATATGGTCTTCCGGACGAGGCACTCGTCCAGCGCGCGCTTTTCTTTCAGAGATGGGGCTCGCTCGTCAACCGGCCATTCCATTTCGTTCTATTCTCACAATTGCCTCCGATCCGTTCGTTCATCTCCCGTTGCGAAGGGGTTCCTATGATGTCGGCCACTGGCAGACAGGCAAGGGGAACCTTACTTATGCCATGAGAAAGGCGCAGTTCGGCACGTTTTGGGGCTTTCTGCGTTACAGGAGCCACGGGTTTCGAGTGGCCATCCGCGTTCAGCAGCAAGGAAGTGCTCATGCCAACGATCGCTCTCGTCGACGACGATCGCAACATCCTGACGTCGGTTTCCATCGCGCTCGAAGCCGAGGGCTACCGGATCCAGACCTACACGGACGGGGCCTCGGCCCTGGACGGGCTCAAGCATGCCCCGCCGGATCTCGCCATCTTCGACATCAAGATGCCGCGCATGGACGGCATGGAATTGCTGCGCCGCCTGCGACAGAAATCCGATCTGCCGGTGATCTTCCTGACCTCGAAGGACGAGGAGATCGACGAATTGTTCGGCCTCAAGATGGGTGCCGACGATTTCATCCGGAAGCCGTTTTCGCAGCGCCTCCTCGTCGAGCGCGTGAAGGCGGTCCTGCGTCGGTTCGCGCCGCGCGACCAGATCCAGACCCGGGAAGCCGACGCCAAGGCGCTGGAGCGCGGGCAGTTGAAGATGGACCCGGAGCGCCATGCCTGCACGTGGAAGGGCGAGCCGGTCACCCTCACCGTGACCGAATTCCTGATCCTGCAGGCCCTGGCGACGCGGCCCGGCGTGGTCAAGAGCCGCAACGCCCTCATGGACGCGGCCTATGACGATCAGGTCTACGTGGACGACCGTACCATCGACAGCCACATCAAGCGGCTGCGCAAGAAGTTCAAATCCGTTGACGACAGTTTCGAAATGATCGAGACCCTCTACGGCGTCGGCTATCGCTTCCGGGAAGGGTGAGGCCCCATCCCCCGGCGGGTTTGACCGAAAGGGCCTGATCCCGGAAAATGTCATCGATCTCAATCGCCTGGAGCATGGTGCCGTCCGACAAGTTCTGAACGCTTTCCGGCATTTAGTTCTGGAAACATCCCTGTGAGTGGCATGAAGGTTGACCTCAATCTCGACGAGGCCGCGGCAGACGATCCGCCCGCCCCGCGGGGTGCGATGGCGCGGCTCAAGGCGCTCGGCCACTGGCTTTCCCAGAGGGCTTCGTCCAGCCTGACGCGCCGTATCCTGGTTCTCAACCTCGCCGGCCTGGTGGCGCTGCTGGTCGGCTTTCTTTACCTCAACCAGTTCCGGCAGGGGCTGATCGAGGCCCGCGTGCTGTCGCTCGTCACTCAGGGCGAGATCATCGCCGGCGCCATCGCGAGTTCGGCGACCGTCGAGACCGACGCCATTACCATCGATCCGGACCAGCTCCTCCAGATGCAGGCGGGAGACACCGCCCGGTTCAGCGAGGACATTCCCTCGCTGGAATTCTCCATCAATCCCGAGCGGGTCGCGCCTCTCCTCCGGCGGCTGGTGACGCCGACCCAGACCCGGGCCCGGATCTACGATCGGGAAGGCGCCCTGCTGCTCGATTCCCGGACCTTCTACTCGCGCGGCGACATCCTGCGCATGGACCTGCCGCCGATGGCGGACGAACAGCTGACCTTCATCGAGCGGTCCTGGCACAACCTGCGCACCCTGTTCCGGACCAAGAAACGCCTCGTCCTCGAGGATGTGGGGCCGGCGAACGGCAAGTCCCTGCCCGAGGTCACCCGCGCCTTCGCGGGCGAACGCGCCAGCGAGGTGCGCACCAATGCGCGGGGCGAGACCATCGTGTCGGTAGCGGTGCCGATCCAGCGCCTGCGCTCGGTCCAGGGCGTGCTGCTGCTCTCCACCCAAGGCGGCGATATCGACACCATCATAGCGTCCGAGCGGTTTGCCCTCCTGCAGGTGTTTCTCGTCGCCGCCATCGTGATGATCGTGCTGTCGCTGTTCCTGGCCGGCGCCATCGTGGGGCCCGTGCGTCGGCTCGCGGACGCGGCAGAGCGGGTCCGCCGCGGCACCCGCTCGCGGCAGGAGATTCCGGATTTCACCGGCCGTTCGGACGAGATCGGCCATCTGTCGGGGGCCCTGCGGGACATGACGCGGGCGCTCTACAACCGCATCGACGCCATCGAGAGCTTCGCGGCCGACGTGGCGCATGAATTGAAGAACCCGCTGACCTCCTTGAGAAGCGCCGTCGAGACCCTGCCGCTGGCCCGCAACGACGAGTCGCGCGGCCGCCTGATGTCGATCATCCAGCACGACGTTCGTCGCCTCGACCGCCTCATCAGCGATATTTCGGATGCCTCCCGGCTCGATGCGGAGCTTGCCCGCGCCGATGCGGAGCCCGTCGACATGCCCCGGTTGCTTCACGCGGTCGTCTCCGTCGCCAACGAGCGGCGCCACGAGACCGATCCGGTGATCACGCTCACCATCGATGCGGCGCCGCGCGATGCCTATCTGGCGCTGGGCCATGACAGCCGCCTCGGCCAGGTCTTCAACAACCTCATCGACAATGCGCGCTCGTTCTCGCCCCCGGACCAGCCCGTGCGCATCCATATGCGCCGGCGCAAGAACGAGATCGAAATCGTGGTGGAGGATTCCGGACCGGGGATCGAACCGGAGGCGCTCGACCGCATTTTCGAGCGTTTCTACACGGATCGTCCCGAACAGGGCTTCGGCCAGAATTCCGGCCTCGGCCTTTCCATTTCGCGGCAGATCATCGAGGCCCATCGCGGCACGATCCGGGCCGAAAACCGCCCCGGTCCGCTCGACGAGGAGGGTCGGCCCACATCGCTCGGGGCACGCTTCGTCATCCGCCTGCCCTCCGTGGGCAAGAAGGCGTGACCCGGATGGCCTCGCCCCAGACCATCCATGCGACCACCATCGTCCTCGGCGAGGCGGGCATCCTGATCCGCGGCGATGCCGGCTCGGGCAAATCGACGCTCGCCCGAAAGCTCATCGGCGATGCCTGCGCGCGGCGTCTCTTCGCGCGGCTGGTCGCCGACGACCGGAGCCGGATCGAGGAGCGGCATGGGAGATTGCTCGCCCGAGGGGTCGAGGCGGTGTCGGGCCTGATCGAGATCCGGGGCATCGGCCTCGAACGGCAGGCGGCCGAGCCGGCCGTGGTGGTGCGGCTGATTGTCGATCTGTCAGCTGACGACCCGCAGCGCCTGCCCGACCCGGCGGACCGGATCACGGCCCTGTGCGGCGTCACGCTGCCGCGGCTGCGCGCCCGAACCGGCGCCGACCTCATCGAAAGCGTGCTCGCACAGACCTGTGGCCTTTACACTGCGGTCATGACAGAGTGATGAAGTTTTTATCGGAACCGCACTTGCGCTCGGCTTCGCAGTGCACAAAATAGCGGCTCCGCTCACGGAGCGATCGGACCAGTAACATTATGATTGGCATGGTGCTCGTCACCCACGGGCAGCTCGCGACCGAGTTCAAGGCCGCGCTCGAACATGTAGTGGGGCCTCAAGAGCAACTCGAAACGATCACGATCGGACCGGACGACGACATGGAGACGCGGCGCAAGGACATCATGGCCGCCGTCTGCCGCGTCAATTCGGGCACCGGGGTTGTGGTGTTGACGGACATGTTCGGCGGAACGCCCTCGAATCTGGCCTTGTCCTGCATGAATGGCAGCACCGTCGAGGTGGTGGCCGGCATCAACCTGCCGATGCTCATCAAGCTCGCCAGCGTCCGCGACGAGGAGGGCCTCGAGGATGCGGTCTCCCACGCCCAGGAGGCCGGCCGCAAGTACATCAACATCGCGTCGCGCGTCCTGACGGGGAAATGAGCCCGATGGATTTCGACGACGATTGCCCGCCCGCGCCCATTCCCGAAGGCGCCGCCCATTGCGAGCTCCCGATCATCAATCGCCGGGGATTGCACGCCCGCGCCTCCGCCAAGTTCGTCCAGACGGTTGAGAAATTCGATTCCGACGTCACCGTCACCCGCTGCGGCGAGACCGTGGGCGGACGCTCGATCATGGGGCTTCTCACCCTCGCGGCCGCCCAGGGCACCACGATCACGGTGACGGCCAAGGGCCCTGACGCCGAAAGCTGCCTCGGCGCGATCGGCGACCTTCTGGCCAACCGCTTCGGCGAAGACGAGTGATCCCGAAAGCCAGCATATAAAGATATCTTTATATCTTGATTGCTTCGCCTCCCGGTCTCTGCTAGACACCCTTCCGATTTCAAACACCCGGAAGAGAGAGCTATGAGCCAGGCTGGCGCAAAGGACTACATCGTCAAGGATATCGGCCTCGCCGATTTTGGCCGCAAGGAAATCTCGCTTGCCGAGACGGAAATGCCCGGCCTCATGTCGGTGCGCGAGGAATACGGCCCGAAGCAGCCGCTCAAGGGCGCGCGCATCGCCGGCTCCCTGCATATGACCATCCAGACCGCGGTGCTGATCGAGACCCTGAAGGCTCTCGGCGCCGACGTTCGCTGGGTGTCGTGCAACATCTATTCGACCCAGGACCACGCCGCCGCGGCGATCGCGGCCTCCGGGATTCCGGTCTTCGCCTATAAGGGCGAAACCCTCACCGAATATTGGGACTACACCGCCAAGCTGTTCGACTGGCACGGCGGCGGCACCCCCAACCTGATCCTCGACGACGGCGGCGACGCGACGATGCTGGTCCATCTGGGCCTGCGCGCCGAGCAGGGCGATGTGGCCTTCCTCGACAAGCCCGATTCGGAGGAGGAGGAGATCCTCTTCGCGCTCATCCGGCGCCTGGTGAAGGAAAAGCCGAAGGGCTGGTTCGCAGAACTCGCCGGCGCCATCAAGGGCGTCTCGGAAGAGACCACCACGGGCGTTCACCGCCTCTACATCATGGCCAAGGAGGGCAAGCTCCTCTTCCCCGCCATCAACGTCAACGACTCGGTCACCAAGTCGAAATTCGACAACCTCTATGGCTGCCGTGAATCCCTCGTCGACGCCATCCGCCGCGGCACCGACGTGATGATGGCCGGCAAGGTCGCCATGGTGGCGGGCTTCGGCGACGTCGGCAAAGGCTCGGCCGCCTCGCTGCGCCAGGCCGGCTGCCGTGTGATGGTATCGGAAGTCGACCCGATCTGCGCATTGCAGGCCGCCATGGAAGGCTACGAGGTCACCACGATGGAGGATGCGGCGACCCGCGCCGACATCTTCGTGACCGCCACCGGCAACAAGGACATCATCACCGTCGACCACATGCGGGCGATGAAGGACCGGGCCATCGTCTGCAACATCGGCCATTTCGACAACGAGATCCAGATCGCGGGCCTCAAGAACCTGACCTGGCAGAACATCAAGCCGCAGGTCGACGAGATCACCTTCCCGGACGGGCACCGGATCATCCTTTTGTCGGAAGGCCGCCTCGTGAATCTCGGCAACGCGATGGGCCATCCGTCCTTCGTGATGTCCGCCTCCTTCACCAACCAGACGCTCGCGCAGATCGAGCTCTGGAGCAATGCGGGCAAGTACGACAAGAAGGTCTACACCCTGCCCAAGCACCTCGACGAGAAGGTCGCGACGCTCCACCTCGAGAAGATCGGCGTGAAGCTGACGAAGCTGCGTCCCGATCAGGCCGCCTATATCGGCGTGAAGGAGACCGGTCCCTTCAAGCCGGATCATTACCGCTACTGAGGCGCACGAATTCGATGGACTTGTCAAAAGCCCGGCACCCGCCGGGCTTTTTTCATGACGGATGGTTTTTCAACGCCCTGGCCCGATGAGACAGTCGGGAGCCCATCCACTGCCTGTCCACAGGTTCTCCCCGAGAATTTTAAGCCGGCTTTAACCCTCTTCCGGGCGGAGTCACCGGTAGTCTAAGGTGGGGGCGATTCGTTCCGATCCGTGGATTTCAACCCGATCGGACGGTTCCGTTCATCGCCTCGTAACGTCTCGTCGGGTTCCAGTCCGACCAGCCACTGCGAATTGCCCCTCGGGGGCGACTTGCCCCGTCAGGGGCCGATTGGGAGTCTTGGGAGAATGCGCGGCAAAGCCGGGCGCGAGGTACGCGCTGCCATACCGGGGACCAAGGCGGGACCGCTCGTCGCCTCCGCGCGCAGGTCACTTCGGCCGCTCTCCCTCGCCCTGTCCCTTCTGTCAGGCGCCTCGCTGACGGCGCTCGCGGCCGAGTTCACCATCCCGCTGACCGATCGCACCATTACCCTGCCGGACGGGGCAGCCGGTCTCCTCCACTCCCTCGACCTTCACAATGCCTATTTCGGCCTTTTCCTCGGGCTCGTCGCGCTCTCGGCCAGCACCGCCGTATTGCTGGTGCGCGAACAGCGCCGCTCGACGCGCCGGGAGCGGGCTCTGCGAACGGAGATCGTGGCCTTGCGCGGCGCCGACGACCTCGCGACCCTCCTGATGGGATCGGAGCGCCAATTGCTGGTGAGTTGGCAGGGACGCGACGGCGAGCCGCGCTTCGAAGGCGATCCGACCATCGTGGGGGACGGCGCGCCGGCCCAGCGCGCCCTCGCCTTCGGCACCTGGCTGCTGCCGGCGGACGCCTCGACGGTCGACACGGCGCTCGAACGGCTGAAGCAGCGGGGCGAAGCCTTCCGCCTGACGGCCCGCACCACTCACGACCGCTTCATCGATGTTGAGGGCCGCACCATCGGCGGCCGGGCGCTGCTGCGGCTGCGGGACGTCACCGGCGATCGCGCCGATCTGCTGCTCGGTCGGTCCGAACTGACGGCGGCGCGCGGCGATCTGCGCGCCATGACGAGCCTGCTCGACGCGGTGGCGCATCCGCTCTGGATTCGCGACGGCGACAACGCATTGGTTTGGGCCAATCAGGCCTATCTGCGGGCGGTCGAGGCCTCCGACGTCGCCGACGCCACCGCGCGCGCGGTGGAATTGCTCGACCGGCCGACGCGCGACGAGGCGGATCGCCAGCGCCGCGATGGCGCGACATTCGCAGCTCGCGTTCCGGCCGTCGTGGCCGGCCAGCGCTCCGTCCTCGACGTGGTGGAGCGGCCGACCGGCAACGGCAGCGCCGGCATCGCCGTCGACGTGTCGGAACTGGAGGCGGTGCGGATCGATCTTCAGCGTCAGATGGACGCCCAGCTTCGCACCCTCGATCAACTCCCCACCGCGGTGGCGATTTTCGACGGCAGCCAGAACCTGATCTTCAGCAACGCCGCCTATCAGCATTTGTGGAATCTCGACGCCGCCTTCCTCGCGTCGCGGCCGACCGACAGCGAAGTGCTCGACCGCCTCCGCGCCGCGCGCAAACTTCCCGAACAGGCCGATTTCCGCGCCTGGAAGGCCGACATCCTGTCCGGCTATCACACGGTCGAGTCGAACCAGACCTGGTGGCACCTGCCCGACCGTCGCACGCTTCGGGTCGTGATCAATCCCAATCCCCGCGGCGGCGTCACCTATCTGTTCGATGACGTCAGCGAGCGCGTGCAGCTCGAATCGCAGGTGAATGCGCTCACCCGGGTCCAGAGCGAAACCCTCGACACCCTGAAGGAGGGCGTCGCGGTGTTCGGCTCCGACGGGCGCCTCAAGCTCTACAACCGCGCCTTCTCCGAGATGTGGGAATTGCCGCAGGATCTCACCGCCCAGCACCCGCATATCGACGCGGTGATCCGCGCCTGCCGCGTGCTTGCGCCCCAGGACGAGCCATGGGTCGATCTGCGCGGGGCCGTCGCGGGGCTGGCGGATCTGCGCATGGGCATGGATTGCCGCATGGACCGGCGCGACGGTTCAGTGCTCGAATGCGCCGCGCAGCCGTTGCCGGATGGCGCGACTCTGCTCACCTTCATCGACGTCACTGCGAGCGTCAGCGTGGCGCGCGCGCTGACGGAGCGCAACGAGGCGCTGGAGCGGGCCTCCCGCCTTCGCGACGAGTTCGTCCACCATGTGTCCTACGAGCTGCGCTCGCCGCTCACGAACGTCATCGGGTTCGCGCAGTTGCTCGGCGACGAGACGGTCGGCACGCTCAACCCGCGCCAGCGCGATTACGCGGATCATATCCTGCGCTCGTCCGGCGCCCTGCTGGCGATCCTCAACGACATTCTCGATCTTGCCTCCATCGATACCGGATCGCTGGAATTGTCTCCCGAGATGGTCGATATCCGCTCGACMATCGATGCCGCCATGCGCGGCATCGAGGACCGACTCGCCGAGGCCTCGTTGACCGTCGACATCGACGTTCCGGCCGATATCGGGTCCTTCGTGGCGGATGGGAAGCGCATACGCCAGATCCTGTTCAACCTGTTGTCGAACGCAGTCGGGTTCTCGTCGCCGGGCCAGAGCATCCGCATCCTTGCCCGCAAGCGGGAGGACGAGGTTCTGTTCGAAGTGAAGGACGAGGGCCGCGGCATCCCGCCCGAGGTGAAGGCGCGGATTTTCGAGCGCTTCGAGAGCCACACGCTGGGAACCCGCCATCGCGGCGTCGGACTGGGATTGTCGATCGTACGTTCGTTCGTGGAATTGCACGGCGGTCGCATCGACCTCGTCTCGGCCCCCGGCGAGGGCACCACGGTTACCTGCATCTTCCCCAATGAACGGCATGAATCGCCCTCGGATGGCCGATCGGGCCAGAATGCGCTACCACCGCTCGCCGCCGAATAGATTCGGACGGTCGCCGAAACGCCACGACGACGACGATAGATTGGACCTTATGCACGCGCAGGATTCATCGCTCTCCGGCTGGACGATCCTTCTGGACGATCACGCGGCGACGGAACGTTTCGCCCGGATCCTCGCCGACGAACTGCGCGCGGGAGATCTTGTCACGCTGTCGGGGGGGCTCGGGGCCGGCAAGACGACGCTCGCCCGCGCGCTCATCCGGCTTTTGTCCGAAGATCCCGACCTCGAGGTTCCAAGCCCCACCTTCACGCTCATGCAGACCTATGAGGCGTCCGCATGCCCGATCGTGCATGCGGATTTCTATCGCCTCGGCGGCGGACAGGAGCTGGTCGAGCTGGGGTGGGACGACGCCACGGAGAACGCCATCACGCTGGTGGAATGGCCGGAGCGCGCCGACGATGCCCTGAAGGCCGAGCGCCTGCATGTGGAACTCGACTTCGCTCCCGGCGCGGAAGGTCGGGGACGTGTCGCCACCCTCACCGGCTCGGGCACCTTCGCGGCGCGCCTGCGGCGCCTGCGGGCGTTCCAGGGACTCGTCGAGAAGAGTGGCTGGGCCGACGCCGTGCGCACGCCGATGCCGAGCGATGCTTCGGTGATCCGCTCGTACGAGCGCCTGGTGAAGCCGCGCGGCGACACGGCGCTTCTGATGATCTCGCCGCCCCGTCCGGTCGGGCCGCCGGTGCGTCGCGGCAGGCCCTACACCACCATCGCCAAGCTCGCCGAGACGGTCCATGCGTTCGTGGCCATGGACAAGGCCCTGCGAGCGCAGGGTTTCAGCGCGCCGCGCATCTACGGGGAGGATCTGGAGGCAGGGCTGCTCCTCGTCGAGGATCTCGGCAACGAACCCTTCGTCGATGCCGATGGGCCGATGCCGGAGCGCTATGCAGAGGCGACACGTCTCCTCGCCAGGCTTCACACCACAGACCTGCCGTCGGTGCTTCCGGTCGGTGACGGCCAGGAGCACGTCATCCCGCCCTACGATCTCGAAGCGCTGCTGATCGAGGTGGAGCTTCTGACGGACTGGTATGTGCCACACATCATCGGCACGCATCTGTCCGGCTCCGCCCGCGCCGAATTCGTCAACATCTGGACCGAGGCGCTGCAGGAAATCCTTGCCGGCCCCACCACCTGGACGCTGCGCGACTACCACTCGCCTAACCTTATCTGGTTGCCCGAGCGCGAAGGGCTCGCGCGGGTCGGCATCATCGACTTTCAGGACGCCGTCATGGGTCCTCCCGCCTACGACGTGGCGTCCCTTCTGCAGGACGCGCGCGCCACCGTGCCGCCGGACCTCGAACTGAAGCTGATCGGCGTCTATGCGCGCGAGCGCCGCGCCGCCGACCCGCAATTCGACGTGGCGGCCTTCGCGCGCGCCTATGCGATCATGGGGACGCAGCGCGCCACCAAGATTCTCGGAATCTTCGCGCGTCTCGACCGGCGCGACGGCAAGCCGCATTACCTCCGGCACCTTCCGCGCATCGAAGCCTATCTGATGCGCAACCTCGCTCATCCGTCGCTCGTGAAGCTCAAAGGATGGTATGAGAATTATCTGCCGCGCCTGATTCCGCATATCGACGACGCCGAACCCGAATCCCCTCCCGCGCCGTAAAGCCAGAGCCGCCGCCCTTGTCCCAGACCCACGCACCCACCACCGCCATCGTGCTCGCAGCGGGTCTCGGCCGGCGCATGCTCCCGCTCACCGCTTCCATGCCGAAGCCGCTCGTGAAGGTGGGCGGCCGCACGCTGATCGACTTCGCGCTCGATCGCCTGGACGAGGCGGGCATGGAAATGGTGGTGGTCAACGTGCACCATTTCGCCGACATGATGGAGGCGCATCTGCGCACCCGCCGACGCCCCGTCATCGTGGTGTCGGACGAGCGCGAGGCGGTTCTCGAAACCGGCGGCGGCGTCAAGAAAGCACTGCCCCTGCTGGGGGCCTCGCCCTTCATCACGTTCAATTCCGATTCGATCTGGGTCGAAGGCGAAAGCCCCAACCTGTCACGCCTGATCGCCGCGTGGGACCCGGAGCGAATGGACATCCTCATGCTCGTGGCGCCGCGCGAGACGAGTGTCGGTTATGAAGGCGAGGGCGATTTCAGCCGCGGCGACTCGGGCCGCCTGCGGCGGCGCCGACAGGGCGAAACCGTGCCGTTCGTCTATGCGGGCGTCGCCATCGTGAAATCCGAGATCGTGCAAGACACGCCCGAAGGCCCGTTCTCCGCCAACCTCTTCTACGACCGCGCCATCGCGAGAGACCGTCTCTTCGGGCTCGAACTCGACGGCCAGTGGCTGCATGTGGGCGAGCCGCACGCCATCGCCGAGGCGGAAGCCTGCCTGCTTGCCGGGGCGCGATGACAGCGGGCGCTTCGCATCTCTTCACCATCCCGCCGGGCAGCCCTTTTCTGCCGACCCTGGTGGACGCGCTCTTCGACGGCCGCCTGGTGGGGCCGTTATCCGACGATCCGGCGGCGCTCGCCGACATCACCATCTATGTGCCGACCCGGCGCGCCACCCGCGCGCTGATCGCCCTGCTGGCCGAGCGGGGCGGCGCGAAAGCGCAGCTCCTGCCGCGCATCGTGCCTCTGGGCGAAGCGGACGAGGCCGAGTTCGAGCTGACGGGACTGGAAGGTTCGCCGCTGGAGGAATCCGCATCGCTGAAACCGCCGATCCCGCCGCTGGAACGCCGGCTGATCCTGACGCGGCTGATCCAGCGCTGGTCGGCGCAGGTCGATCGGACGCTTCTGCAGCTCGGGCCCGATGTGCCCTTTCTCGTGCCCGGATCACCCGCCGATGCAGTCAATCTCGCGGCGGATCTCGAGACGCTCATGGATTCCTTCACCACCGAGGGAATCGACTGGCACGCGCTGGAACTGGCGGTGGACGCCGATTTCTCCGAGTATTTCCGCATCACACGGAACTTCGTGCAGATCGTCAGTGAATACTGGCCGCGGATTCTCGCGGAGCGGCAGGCCAGCGACCCGGCAGCGCGGCGCGGCGCCCTCATCGAGGCCGAGGCGCGCCGTCTCGATCGTGTGYGGCCTGGGACACCGATGATCGTCGCAGGCTCCACCGGCTCGATCCCCGCGACCGCCAACCTCATGGCGGCGATCGCACGCCTGCCGAAGGGCGCGATCGTGCTGCCCGGCCTCGATACGGATCTCGACGAAGAGAGCTGGCGCAAGATCGGCGGCGTCGGCGACGACGATACCGATCCGACGCACACCCACCCGCAGGCAACGCTGCGGCGGCTGGTGGACAACCATCTGCGGGTCAGGCGATCCGAAATCGTCGTGCTGGGGCAGGCCACGGAGGCGGCAACGGCGCGGACGCACGTTCTCTCCGAAGCGCTGAGGCCCGCCGAGACGACCGATCTCTGGTCGGAGATTCCCACGAACGCGCGCCTGTCGCTTGCGCAGGCCGGTTGCGCCGGCATCGCTGTGGTGGAAGCGACGGACGAGCGCGAGGAGGCGCTCGCAATCGCGGTGGCGTTGCGCGAAACGCTCAACGATCCGCACCGGAGCGCGGCGCTCGTGACGCCCGATCGGGCGCTCGCGGCGCGGGTCGCGGCTGAACTGGCACGCTGGAATATCGCCGTCGAGGATTCGGCCGGATGCGCGCTCGCTGATACGCCGACGGGGCGTCTGGCGCGGCTTGCGGCGGAGGCCGCCGCCGAGGACCTCAGGCCTCTGCCGGTCCTGTCGCTTCTCGCCCATCCGCTGGTGCGTCTCGGTTGGCCGCGCGAGACTGTCGCGCATGCCGCGTCCGTTCTCGAAATCGGCGTCCTGCGCGGCCCCACGCCCGGCGAGGGCCTCGCCGGCATGCGCACGACATTGGCCAGAAACCGCAGCGAGAAGAGCCGCCGGGCACCGCGCGCGCGACAGCGGCTGACCGAGACGGATTGGGATCAGGCCGACGCCCTGCTGCGGCGGCTGGAAGCGGTCTTTGCGACTTTTTCGCCGGCCTTCCACGGCGAAGGCACGCTCGATCTCATCGCCCTGACCGAGCACCATCGTCGCGCGGTCGAAGCGCTCATGGCGCCGCCCCCGCACGATGCCGGCGATGCGCGCGACTCCTCGACAGAAGCGCTGATGGCGCTGTTCGACGATCTCGAAATGTCGGAAATCCGCTCGGAGGAAGATCAGCCGCTGCAAGGGCGGTTCGTCGATTATCCGGCGTTCTTCACCACCCTCGCGAAGCAGCAGAATCTCAGTCCGTCGCCCCGCTCGACGCATCGCCGCGTCAAGATCCTCGGCCTCCTCGAAGCGCGGCTCCTGTCGGTGGATCGGATCGTACTGGGCGGGCTCGACGAGGGCACATGGCCGCCGCGCACGATCACCGACGCGTTTCTCAACCGGCCCATGCGCGCCCGCGTCGGCCTTGCGCCGCCCGAGCGCCGCATCGGCCAGACGGCGCACGATTTCGTTCAGGCTCTCGGCACCCACGATGTGGTCATCACCCGGGCGCAGAAGCGCGACGGGTCGCCCATGGTGCCGTCGCGGTTCCTGCAACGGCTGAAGGCGTTCTCGGGCGACGAGGTCTGGTCGCGCATGGCGGCGGGAGGAAACCGCTATCGTGATTGGGCGCGGATGCTCGACGCGCCGAGGCCCGCGCCGCCGCTCCCCCGTCCCCGTCCCCTGCCCGACCCGGCCCTGTTTCCGCGCAATCTCAGCGTGACCGAGATCGAGATTCTGGTGCGCGATCCCTACTCGATCTTCGCGCGCCACATCCTCAAGCTCGACGCCCTCGACGCACTGGCGGTGGCGCCGGGCGCGGCGGATCGCGGCACGATCATCCACGAGGTTCTGGGCCAATTCGCACAGACCTATCCGCGTGAGTTGCCAGCGCACGCCCATGAAGAACTGCTTGGACGCGGCGCGAAGGAATTCGCCCGCATCGCCGAAGCGTTTCCGGAACTCTATGCGGAATGGTGGCCGCGCTTCGAGCGTCTGGCGACCGAGTTCCTACTCTGGGAAACGCACCGCCGGCCCGACATTCTCGACGTCTACGCGGAATGCTCGGGCGCGCTCCCCATCCCGCTTGCCGACGGCACCGTGTTCACCCTGCGCGCGCGCGCGGATCGGATCGAGCATCGCCGTGACGGCGGTTTCACCATCGTCGATTTCAAGACCGGGCAGCCGCCCGGGATCCGCGAGGTCTATGCGGGGTTTTCGCCCCAGCTCACCCTTGAGGCGATGATGCTCATGCGCGCGGCCTTCAGAGGGTTGCCGGCCGCGAAGGACACGCCGGACCTGCTCTACATGCACACCACCGGCGGGCGCGAGCCCATGACGCCGCGCCCGATCGGACCGACCGGGAAGGAGACGCGGCTCGTCTCGGAGATCGTCGAGGAACATGCGCGCCGCTTCGAGGGCATGATCGCCCGTTTCGTCAAAGGCGAAGCGCCGTATCTTTCGCGGCCCTTCCCCAAATATGCGCGCCGCTATTCGGATTACGACCATCTGGCGCGGGTGAAGGAATGGTCGCTGGTGAGCGGCGAGGGACTCGAATGAGAACCGATCTGGTGATCCCGTCCTACACCCGGGAGGCRCAGCGCCGCGCCGCCAATCCGCGCGCATCCGCGTGGGTGTCGGCCAATGCGGGAGCGGGCAAAACCAAGGTGCTCACCGACCGCGTCGTGCGGCTCCTCCTCGACGGTTGTCCGCCCGGCCGCATCCTGTGCCTGACCTTCACGAAGGCCGCCGCGGCAAACATGGCGATCCGCGTCTTTGAATTGCTCGGCCGATGGGTGACGCTCGACGACGAGAGCCTGATCGCGCAATTGACCGAACTCGAAGGCCGCGTCCCGAGCCGCGAACAGGTGCGCCTCGCGCGTACGCTGTTTGCTCGCGCGGTCGAGACGCCGGGTGGGCTCAAGATCGACACCATCCACGCATTCTGCGAGCGGCTTCTGCATCTCGTGCCGTTCGAGGCCAACGTGCCGGCGCGGTTCGCGGTCCTGGATGAGAACCAGAGCGGCGAGATGCTCGCGGAGGAAACCGCCAACGTGCTGGCGGATTCGGCCAGTGGCGATTATCCGGCGCTGCACGATGCGCTTTCCGTCGTCAGCGTGGAGGCGGCGGGCGAAAAGCTCACGGCCGCGCTGACCGCGGCGCTGCGCTGCAAGAGCTTTCTGCGCCATCCCGGCGGCATCGCGGCCGGATTGGCAGATCTGCGCACGGCGCTGGGTCTTGAGGTTGGCGAGGATGTGACGTCGGTCGAGCGCGCCATGCTGGAAGGCGGGATTGCGCCATCGGAATGGTCGGTGCTCGCGGGCGAATTGCGCACCGGCAAGGCCACGGACGAGAAACGCGCGGATTCGCTCGTGGCGGCGGCCCTTGCGGAGCGGACGGACGACCGGTTGGCGCATTACCTCGACGTCTTCTTCACCCAGGAGGACACGCCGCGCAAATCATCCGCTTTCTTCACCAAACAGGTCCCGCCGCAGGCCGCCGAGCGGCTCATCGCAGAGCAGGCGCGCGTCGTCGCCCTCACATCGAAACGCAACGCGGCGCTCGCCCTGCAACGCACGAGCGCCCTTTTCACCCTCGCGGCGGAAATCGGCGCGCGCGTCGAGCAGGCCAAGGCCCGGTATGGCGCACTCGACTTTCAGGACCTCATCGACAAGACATTGGCGCTGCTGTCGCGAGGCGACACCGCCTGGGTGCTCTACAAGCTCGATCGCGGCATCGACCATGTGCTGATCGACGAAGCGCAGGATACGAACCCCGAGCAATGGGACATCCTGCATCGCATCACGGCGGATTTCACCACCGGATTCGGCGCCACCGGATCGCGGATTCGCACGCTCTTCGCGGTGGGCGATCCCAAGCAGTCGATCTATGGCTTTCAAGGCGCGGAGCCACGCAAGTTCGAGGAAAGCCGGCGGGACTGGAAACGCAAGGTCGCGGATGCGGCGCTGGCTTTCGAAGACGTGAGCCTCACGCTGTCGTTCCGCTCCACGCCCGCGGTCCTCTCCGCCGTCGACGCGACCTTCGCGGTCGACTCGCATTTCAAGGGTTTGTCGTTCGATGAGGTCGCGGTCGGCACCGTGCATGAGAGCGCCCGCCCGAATGTGCCGGGCCGCGTCGAACTCTGGCCCGTCGTCTTCGCGCAGGACGATGACGAGCCCGACGCCTGGGCGCTGCCGGTGGACGCTTCCGAACGGCAGGCGCCGCCCGTCGTGGTGGCGGGACGCATCGCCGATCTGGTGAGAAGCTGGACCACGAGCGGCGACGAAACCGGACGGGTCTGGAAAGCCGGCGACGTGCTGGTGCTGGTGCGCAAGCGCGGCGCGGCCTTCGAGGCCATGATCCGGGCCCTGAAGGAAAAGGGCGTGCCGGTGGCGGGCGCGGACCGGCTCAATATCGGCGAACATATCGCCGTCATGGATCTGGTGGCGGCGGGACGCGCGGCTTTGCTGCCCGACGACGACCTGACCCTCGCGACGGCGCTGAAATCGCCCCTCGTCGGTCTCACCGACGACGACCTGATCCGCATCGCGGCCTATCGGGACGACGACGAATCGCTTCTGGCGGCGCTCGAACGGCACGCGACCCGCGACGACCCTGCCGCGCAGCGCGCTTGCGAAGCCCTCGCCCGCTGGCGCGAGATGGCGCGCCAGCATGGTCCCTTCGGGTTTTTCGCGTTTCTGCTCGGGCCGATGCGCGGTCGCGCCCAATTGGTGGCGCGGCTCGGCAGCGAGGCCGGGGATGCCATCGACGCGTTCCTCTCCGCCGCCCACCAATCCGAGCAGCTCGACACCCCCTCGCTGGTGACGTTCCTCGACCGTTTCGAATCCGCCGACCATACGATCAAGCGCGATCTGGACTCCACCAACGACGAGGTGCGGGTGATGACCGTGCACGGCGCCAAGGGCCTCGAAGCGCCGCTCGTCTTCCTGTTCGACGGTTGCGCCGTGAAGGGCGCCGACCCGATCCTGCTGGAGCTTCCCACGGGTGGCGACCGGACGGTGCCGGTATGGTCGCCCGGCAAGGCCTTCGATTCCGAAGTCATCACCGCCGCGCGGGCCCTCTGCCATGACAAGGCTGCCGAGGAGCACAACCGCTTGCTCTACGTGGCGATGACCCGCGCCAAAGACCGGCTGGTGGTGGCGCCCTATTTGACCAGCGGCAAGAATGCCAGGCCCGAGGCATGGTCGGAAATGATCCGCCACGGGCTGGGCCTGCGGCCTGGTGCGCTGGAGCCGGTCGAGGCGACCTTCGGTCCGATCGAGATCTGGCGGCAGGGGCCGGATGAAACCGCAGCGACGGCCGGAATCGACCCGGCGGCAGCCGCGCGCGGGTCCATGCCCGACTGGCTCTTGCAGAGCGTGGCGCCCGAGCCGGAGCCGCTGCCGCCGGTGCGCCCGTCGAGCGCGCTCGGCGCCGCCGAACGGATGACCCGGCCCGGAGACGGGCCCTACGCGCCCGAGGCGCGGCTGCGCGGCACGATCGTCCATGCGCTTCTGGAACGGCTCCCGGCTTTGCCAACGGAGCACCGCGCAGCCATGGCGACGGCCTACGTCAAGGCGAGGGCGCCCAGGTTGGCCCCGGCCCTGCGACAGACGTTCGTCAGCCATGCGCTGAGCGTGATGGAGGACCAGGCGCTCGCGCCCCTGTTCGGCCCCGGCTCGCGCGCCGAAGCACCCTTGGCGGGGCGGGTCGGCACCGTGGACGGCGAAGTCTTCGTGTCGGGCCAGATCGACCGGCTGGCGGTGCTGGAAACGGAGGTTCTCGTGGCGGATTTCAAGACGACGGCGCGGCCGCCGCGCGAAGGCGCCCCGCCGCCGCAATCCTACGTGACCCAGCTCGCCCTCTATCGCCGGTTGCTCCAGGAAATCTACCCGGCGAAACGCATCCGGGCCTTCCTGGTCTGGACTGCCGGCCCGGTCGTCCAGGAATTGTCGGAGGCGGATCTCGAGGCCGCCCTTGCGCTCATCAAAGCCGCGTGAGGCTTGCCGCCTCGCTTGATTCCCGAGGACCCGGTTCTTACCTTGAGCGACAGTGTCCGCGGCTCGCGACTGAGTCGCCGCAACAAAAGGTGAGTTTTAATGGCGACCGTGAAGGTGACCGATTCGAGTTTCGGCGAGGACGTCCTCAAATCCTCCGAGCCCGTGGTGGTGGATTTCTGGGCCGAGTGGTGCGGCCCCTGCCGCATGATCGGTCCGGCTCTCGAAGAGATTTCGGCCGAAATGGACGGCAAAGTGAAGATCGTGAAGCTGAACGTGGATGAGAACCCCCAGGTCTCGTCGCAATACGGCATCCGCTCGATCCCAGCCCTGATGATGTTCAAGGACGGCAAGGTCGTGGCCCAGAAGATCGGCGCCGCCCCCAAGGGCGATCTCGCCAAATGGATCCAGGCATCGGCCTGACGCGACAGGACGCGCCGGTTCGCCGGCCGTAAGGCGTTCAAGAGGGCCCCCGAGGGGGCCCTTTTTCGTTCCGATGGAATATTCACGCGGATTTCGTATTCTGTTCCTTAGAGGAACTAAATCCGAAAACTTGGCTGGACGTAGGGGCGACAGGGTATAATATGGCGTTGCTCGCCATTCGGAGCCGACGATGCGGCACTGTCTTGTCCTTCTGCTCTTGATCCTTTCGCCGCTCCGCTCCGCCGAGGCACAAGAGACCCTACCCTCGCCAACGGGAGAAGTGCTCCTCACCGTCACCGGCAAGGTGGCGAGGACGAACGGACCGAACGGCGCCGAATTCGACCGCTCGATGCTCGAGGCGCTCGGTGTCGTGAGTATCCAGACGTCCACAAGCTTCACCGACGGGCGAAAGACTTTCGAGGGGGTGCCTCTCGGGGTCGTTCTGGCCCGCATCGGCGCGCGGGGCACGACCTTGAAGGCCACCGCGCTGAACGATTATTCCATCTCGCTCCCCGTCTCCGACCTGACACACGATCCGATCCTGGCGATGCGCATGGACGGGGTGCTTCTGACGCCGAGAGACAAGGGCCCCTTGTGGATCGTGTTCCCGAAAGACCGCCTCGGCTCCCTCATGGAGGGGGCGGAGAACGATTCCAAATGGGTGTGGCAACTCGACAGGCTCGACGTTGAGTAAAACCCGCCGTCTGAGAGAGCGCCTGCCGGCCGGCTCCGCCCTCGCATCCGGCCTCGTCATCGCTGTGCTCGTAGGCATCTCCGGCTTCAACTTCTCCCGGCTCGTGGAGATGCGTCAGGAATTCCAGAAGGACGCGCTCTACGTGGTGCTGTGGCCTGTCACGCAGGCCCAGTATCAGGTCGCCCGTCTGGCGGATCGTCTGGCGCCGCCTGAGCCGGACGTGAGCGCCGACGCTCAGAAAACTCTCGCCGCGCGGCAGTTGGACGTCGCCGTCAGTTCCCTTTCCCAACTGCTCGAGGGCCATTTCCGCCAGGTCCTGGCGAATTACGGCTACCTCGACAAGGTACGGGGCCATTACACGAACTTCGCGCGCCTCGCCGCCGAGGATCTCGGCAGGCCCGGTCGCGAAGCGGAGTCCCGAATTCGCGACTACGCCCGCGTCGCGGGCGCAGACCTGCGCGATCTCGCCAACCGGATCGTGCTGGAAAGCAACGCCTATGTGAAGGATCTGCGAACGCGCTACCTGCAGATGCTGATCGAAACCGCGGTGGCGTTCCTGTGCCTCCTGCTCGCGTCGGTCTTCTTCACCGTGAACTTTCTGAGAAGCGTGAACGAAAACAAGCGCACCCGGCAGCGGTTGATCGAGCAGGAGGAGCTTGCCGATCTCGTCATCAACAACGTCACCAGCCAAGGCATCGTCATATTCGACCAGAACCTGACCTGCCTCTTGTTCAACCCGGGCATGGAGACTTTGCTGGGACTGAGGGCTGCCGATGTGACCGGCACCGACATTCGCGAGCGTGTACCGCTCTTCCGCAAACCTTCCCTCGACATCATGCTGCAGGCGGCGATCGGGGGCACTCATTCGGTGATCGAGGATGAGGGCTTGTCGCCAACAGGACAGGATCGTCTGCTGGAGATCCACAGCTATCCCCTGAGAACCGCCGGGCGGCGGCTGGGCATCGCGTTCGTGCTCGACATGAGCCAGCACTGGAAGGCCCGCCGGCAGGCGGAGCGGCAGAATGTCGATCTCGAAAACCAGGTGAAGCAACGCACCGTCGCGTTACAGCAGGCGGAACGTCGTCTCATCGCCGCCATTGAGACCGCCCCGGAGGGCTTCGCCGCGTTCGACGCCGGCGGGCACCTTCTGTTCGCCAACGAGCGCATCCGGGAGGCCGCGGCCGTGCCCACCGGCGGCGAACAATTGACGCTCTCCGACTTCGTCGACCGTCTCATTCCGATGGGAAGCACCGATCTCCCGCTGGCTCAAGTCGACAGCCCGTTCGCGGGGATCGCCACCGACCTGCAGCTCACCGGCGATACCTGGGCGCATCTTTCCGTCACCAGGGCGGATGGCGGCACGATCTTCATGCGCCTCACCGACATCACGCAGCACAAACGCGCCTCGAACGCTCTCGTGTCGGCGCTCGATCGCGAACGCGAGACGACCGGCGCCTACCGCAATTTCGTCTCCATGGTGTCCCACCAGTTCAGGACACCACTGGCGATTCTCGATTCCAGCGCGCAGCGCCTCCTGCGGCAGACCGGAGCCGTGACGCCACAGGATCTTTCGCTGCGAATCCGGCGCATGCGCGGGGCGATCAGCCGGTTGACCCATCTGGTCGACAGCGTCTTGAACGCCGCGAGACTCGATGAGGGCCAGATCGAGGTCCAGCCGGCCATCTGCAATCTCGTCGATCTCGTGGAGGAACATTGCGAAAGGCAGCGCGAGCTGACGCCGCATGCCTCCATCGCGCTTCGAGCCGATGCGCCGAACGTGCAGGCCTATTGCGACGGCCTGTTGATCGAGCAGGTGATCGTCAACCTGTTGTCGAACGCGGTGAAATATTCAGGCGAGCATCCGCGCATCGACGTGCGGGTGTGGTCTGACGGCTCGAGGGCCTATTGCTGTGTGGCGGACAGGGGCGTTGGAATCCCGGCCGACGAGGTCCCGCGGATCTTCGACCGGTTCTACCGGGCCCGCACGGCGGTGGGGATCGCCGGGACGGGCATCGGGCTCAATTTCGCGCAGAAGATCATGCAACTCCATGGCGGAACGATCGACGTCCGCAGCGACGTTGCGCTGGGCTCGGCCTTTACCTTCGATCTGCCCGTGCGACAGGCCGATCTCGATACGAAAGCGGCGTGACGCGGGTTATTGCGGCAACGTGCCGTTGGCTGCCAGCACCTCGCCCGCGAGATACAGCGAGCCGCAGATCAGCACGCGCGGCGGGCGCTCCCACACATAATCGCGCAGGGACGCGAGAGCCGATTCGACGCTTGCCTGCACGGACGCGGTGAGGCCGACGCCCGCCGCGATGGAGGCGACCTCATCGGCCGGACGCGCGGCGATCTGACCACCGATCGGCACTGCGATGACCTCTCGCGCGAGGCCGATGAAATTGCGGAAGAACGCGTCCGAATCCTTGGTGCCCAGCATGCCCACGATCAGCACCAGCGGAAGGTCGTGGCGCTCGCTCTGGTCGGCCATGGCGGCAGCCAGAACCCGGCCGCCATCCGCGTTGTGCCCGCCATCGAGCCACAATTCGCTGCCCTCGGGGGCGAGCCCCGGCAGACGGCCCTTGGCAAGGCGCTGCAAGCGTCCCGGCCATTCGGCCCGGGTGAGACCCGCCTCGAAAGCCGCCGTCTCGAATTGCTCGAACCCGGCGGCGCGCAACGCCGCGATCGCCGTGCCCGCGTTGATGTATTGATGGCGCCCGACGAGACGGGGCCGCGGGAGGTCGAGCAGGCCTTTCTCGTCCTGATAGACGAGCCGTCCACCCTCCTCGTGCACCGAGAAATCCTGCATGCCGACGATGATGGGCGATGCGCCGATGCGCTCGGCCTCGGCGCGCAGGGTCTGGTCGGCCGGGAGATAATCCTGGGGCGCGATCACCGCCGGGCAGCCACGCTTGAAGATGCCGGCCTTCTCGCGCGCGATGCCTTCGAGCGTGGTGCCGAGATATTCCGCGTGGTCATGCCCGATCGAGGTGACGACCGCGGCCGCCGGATGATCGATCACGTTGGTCGCGTCGAACTGGCCGCCGAGGCCCACTTCGAGCAGCAGGACGTCGGCGGGTTCTTCGGAGAACAACAGGATCGCCGCCGCCGTGGTGATTTCGAACACGGTGATCTGCTCGCCGGCATTCACCGCCTCGCAGCGGCGGAACGCTTCCACGAGCCGCTCCTCGGTGACGTATTGTCCGCCGTTGAGGCGCCCGAGGCGGATGCGCTCGTGGAAGCGCACCAGATGCGGCGACGTATAGACATGGACCGCGAGCCCGGCGCTTTCGAGGATCGCCCGCATGAACGCGATGGTCGAACCCTTGCCGTTGGTGCCCGCCACGTGGATCACCGGCGGCAGGCGCCGCTCCGGATGGCCGAGCTGCGCCAGCAGCCGCTGGATGCGGCCCAGCGACAGATCGATGGTCTTCGGATGCAGCGCGAGAAAGCGCGCGATCAGCGCATCTGACGAATCCATGCGGAACGTCCCTTTCGCATGAAACGGCGATCCGGCAGCCGGATGCTCATGCGCGACAGAGTGAAGAAATCAGGCCGCTTGGGCGGTCGCGTTCGTAAACAGGCTGGCAAGCCGCGCCACGGTGCCCTTCACGTCATGACGGTGCACCACCATGTCGACCATGCCGTGATCCTTCAGGTACTCGGCGCGCTGGAACCCGTCCRGCAGCTTTTCGCGGATCGTCTGCTCGATGACGCGGGGGCCCGCAAAGCCGATGAGCGCGCCCGGTTCGGCGATATGGACGTCGCCAAGCATGGCGTAGGACGCAGTGACCCCGCCGGTGGTGGGATTCGTCAGCACCACGATGTAGGGCAGCTTCGCCTCGCGCAGGCGGCGGATGCCGACGGTCGTGCGAGGCATCTGCATGAGGGACAGGATCCCCTCCTGCATGCGCGCGCCGCCCGAGCCTGCGAACAGGATATAGGGGGTCCTCTTCTCCAGCGCCGTCATGGCGCCCTTCACGAAGGCCTCGCCCGCCGCCATGCCCAGCGACCCGCCCATGAAGCCGAAATCCTGCACCGCGATGGTCATGGGGATGTTCTCGACGCGGCCGAACCCGACCTTGAAGGCGTCCTGCTGGCCTGTCTTGGCGCGAGCGTCCTTCAGGCGGTCGATATAGCGCTTCTCGTCGCGGAACTTGAGAGGGTCGATTGCCACTTCCGGCAGCGCCACGTCGAGCCATGTGCCGCCGTCGAACATCAGGCCGAGGCGCTGCGAGGCGGAGATGCGCATGTGGTGGTTCGAGCCGGGGATGACCCATTGGTTCGCCTCCACGTCCTTGTGGAACACGACCTGCCCTGTATCCGGGCACTTGATCCACAGATTGTCGGGCGCCTCGCGCTTGAAGAGCGTCTTGATCTTCGGGCGAACGACTTCGGAAATCCAGTTCATGACTTTGTCCTTTCGCGTGATGCCCGGAGCCGGTCCGGGCACCCGCGCCTGTGGCGCAGCGGGCGTCGAAAGCCGGGACGAACCCAGCCAGGACGCCGGTTAGTTTACGCCGCCGCCCGCTTGTTCACCGAGCGCACGCCTTCGCTCAATTCCTTCACCAATGTGGTGACGGCCTCGACCGAGCGCGAGGTGGCGCGATCCTGATCGTCGAGCGTGCCCTTGAGGACGTCGATCAGCGCGGACCCGACCACGACCCCATCGGCACCCTTGGCCACAGCAGCGGCATGCGCGCCGCTCTTGACGCCGAACCCCACCACGACCGGCAACGGCGTATGCCGTTTGATCCGCTCCACCGCCGTGGCGACCTTGCCGAAATCGGGGGTCGCCATACCGGTGATGCCGGTGATTGAAACGTAATAAACGAACCCGGCCGTGTTGGCGAGCACCGCCGGCAGGCGCTTGTCGTCGGTGGTGGGGGTTGCGAGGCGGATGAAGGCCAGACCGGCCTTGAGGGCCGGCAAGCATAACTCGTCGTCCTCCTCGGGGGGCAGGTCGACCACGATCAAACCATCCACGCCCGCCGCCTTGGCGTCGACCAGAAAGCGGTCGCGGCCGTAGGTGTGTATCGGGTTGAAATAGCCCATGAGAATGACAGGCGTCTCTTGATCGTCGTCACGAAAACGGCGGATCAGCTCCAGCGTCCTGACGGTGTTCTGCCCCACCTTCAGCGCCCGCAATCCCGCCGCCTGAATGGCCGGACCGTCCGCCATGGGATCGGTGAAGGGCAGGCCGATTTCGACGATGTCGGCCCCGGCCTTCGGCAGGCTTCGGAGGATCTCGAGCGATGTCTCGGGGTCGGGGTCGCCCGCCATCACATAGGTGACGAGGGCCGCGCGGCCCTCCTGGCGGCATTTGGCGAAACGGGCTTCGATGCGAGTTGTCATGGGCGGTCCCATAGCATGTGGACGCGGATAGGGGAAAACCCCGGCTTGGGACGTCGACGAACGGTTCGCCCCCTACCCGATCTCCATCTTCAGGTGTTCGGCGATCTGGTTCAGGTCCTTGTCGCCCCGCCCGCTGATGTTCACCACCATCAGGTGATCCTTCGGCTTCGTCGGCGCGAGATCCTTGACCTTGGCGAGCGCGTGGGCGGGTTCCAGCGCCGGCAGGATGCCTTCGAGGCGGGCGCAGAGCTGGAAGGCTTCCAGCGCCTCGTTGTCGGTGGCCGAGAGATAGGTCACCCGGCCCATCTCGTGGAGCCACGAATGCTCTGGCCCGATCCCCGGATAATCGAGGCCGGCCGAGATCGAATGGGCGTCGGCGATCTGGCCGTCATCGTCCATCAGCAGATAGGTGCGGTTGCCGTGCAGCACGCCCGGGCGGCCGCCAGAGAGAGACGCCGCATGGAGCTTGTCGAGGCCATGGCCGGCCGCTTCCACCCCGTAGATCTCGACGCTGCGATCGTCCAGGAAGGGATGGAACAGCCCGATGGCGTTGGAGCCCCCGCCGATGCAGGCGACGAGCGAATCCGGCAGCCGGCCTTCCGCCGCCATCATCTGCTCGCGGGTCTCGTTGCCGATGACGCATTGGAAATCGCGCACCATGGCGGGATAGGGATGCGGACCCGCCACCGTGCCGATGCAGTAGAAGGTATCGGACACGTTGGTGACCCAGTCCCGCAGGGCCTCGTTCATGGCGTCCTTGAGGGTGCGGGTGCCGGATTGCACCGGCACGACCTTGGCGCCCAGCATGTTCATGCGGAACACGTTGGGCTTCTGCCGCTCCACGTCGACCGCGCCCATATAGACGATGCACTCGAGCCCGTAGCGCGCGCAGAGGGTGGCGGTGGCCACCCCGTGCTGGCCGGCGCCGGTCTCCGCGATGATCCGCTTCTTGCCCATGCGGCGGGCGAGAAGGATCTGGCCCAGCACGTTGTTCACCTTGTGGGCGCCGGTGTGGTTCAGCTCTTCGCGCTTGAAGTAGATTTTCGCGCCGCCCAGATGCTCGGTGAGGCGCTCGGCGAAATAGAGCGGGCTCGGACGACCGATGTAATGGGTCATCATGGAGCTCATCTCGGCATGGAAGGCCGGGTCCGCCTTGGCGTCCGCATAGGCCTTTTCGAGATCGAGCACGAGGGGCATCAGGGTTTCGGCCACGAAGCGACCGCCAAAAATGCCGAAATGGCCGCGCTCGTCCGGTCCGGTGCGGAAGGAATTGGGTTGAGCCTGATTTGTCACGCCGGTCCTGCCTTACGCTTGCGCCGCATCCCAAAGGGCGATGCGGCGGGTGTTCAAATAACCGGAACGGCGAAAGCCGCCCGCGCCGCCCTGACGAATGCCTCGATCCGCTGGGGATCC
Source organism: Microvirga sp. P4_A5 (assembly GCF_056402495.1). Taxonomy (NCBI): domain Bacteria; kingdom Pseudomonadati; phylum Pseudomonadota; class Alphaproteobacteria; order Hyphomicrobiales; family Methylobacteriaceae; genus Microvirga; species Microvirga sp. P4_A5. The sequence goes on from NZ_JBFUHH010000002.1 coordinate 101,711, forward strand.
TTGATCCCCGGCCGCACCTCCACGCCCGACGACACATCGACGGCATTCGGCCGGGTCAGCTCGATGGCCGCCGCGACGTTGTCGGGATCGAGCCCCCCTGACAACATGAACGGAAGCTTTCGGTCAAGCCCGGCAAGCAGCGTCCAGTCGAAGGGCAATCCGTTGCCGCCCGGCAGAAAAACGCCGGCGCGCGGCGGCTTGGCGTCGAGCAGAAGAAAATCGGCCACCTGCGCATAAGCGGCCGCGAGGTCGAGGTCGCCCGCCTCCGCGATGCCGATCGCCTTCAGAATCGAGCGACCGAAGCGCTCGCGGATATCGGCGACGCGGTCCGGCGTCTCGTGGCCGTGGAGCTGCAGGATGTCGGGGTCCATCGCATCGATGGCCTCGGCAATTTCAGCGTCGGTGGCATCGACGAGCAGAACGACCCGCTCCGCCCGGCCCCGCGCCTGCTCCGACAGCATTTTGCCGGCCTCCAGCGACACATGCCGCGGGCTTTTTGAGAAGCGCACGAATCCGACCAGGTCCGCGCCGGAATCGAGGGCCGCGTCGAGGGTCTCGGGTGTCGAGAGGCCGCAAATTTTGATGAGGTGGTCCATGTGGCGTTACTCTAGGCGAAGTCGCCAAGCTTGCGCCACACCAGCATTGCCGCAGCAAGGTCCTCGAGGGACGCGCCGACGGACTTGAACAACGTGATGGCGTCGGGGTCGCGGAATGGCGGCTGCGCGCAAAGCCCGAAAAGGTCGCCCCTCACATCCTCCTCGGCGATGGCGCCGCTCTGCAACGCCAGCGCCACGTCTCCGCCCTCGGATTGGGCCGCCTCCGTGTCGATGTAGATCCAGGCTCGCTGGAGGGCGACATCGTCCACCTCGCGCATGGCGAGATTGAAGGCTCCCACGAGATCGAGGTGGGTGCCGGGTTTGAGCCATTCTCCCTTGACGAGAGCCTGCTGCGAAAGCGTCGCGCAGGAAACGAGGTCGGCTTCCCGCACGGCGGCTTCGAGATCGACGCTCGCCGTGACGGGCAGGCCTTCCTGCCGGAGACTTGCCGCCAACGCCTCGGCCTTTTCTGGCCGATGGTTCCACAGCACCACCTGCGAGAGGGGCCTCTGGCTGAGATGCGCTCGGATGAGAAACGGCGCGAGAGATCCGGCGCCCACCATCACCATGCGGGTCGCATCCGGACGCGCGAGATAGCGGGCCGCGAGGGCGGATGCGGCGGCGGTTCGCCAGAGGGTGAGGCGTGTGCCGTCGAATGCTGCTTCGGGCTCCCCCGTATCGCCATCCATCAGCAGATAGGTGCCCATGACGCTCGGCAAGGCCCGGGCAGCGTTCCCGGGGAACACCGACACGACCTTGACGCCCATGAACGGGCGGGTCGAAGCGGCGCCCGTCCATGCCGGCATGAGCAGGAGCGTTCCGTGAGCCCCGTCGCGCTCGATCGCATGATGGTGCCGGACGGGCGCGACGATGCCGTCCGCAAACGCGTCCGCGAGCGCGTCGATCAGAACCGGGAAGGTGAGGACCCGGTCGATGTCGGCGGCGGAGACGACACGCATGGCGGACCTAGAGCAAGGCCGAATGGGACGGCGGAATCGTCAGGTCGGTGCTGGATTTGCCCGCGCGCAGGCGATCGGTTTCGTTGCGCAGCGTATTCGCCTCGCGTCGGTAGAGTCGCCGCTCGCGACGATGCTTGCCCTGCGCCAGCCAGGCGGCGATGCCGCCGATCACGACGCCCAGCATGACGGCGGCGAAGATGACGGCGAAAAGCGGGAGATCGGCCGAGAATTCCGGCGCCGCCCGCGAGAAGGGATCGAGCGAGAGCGTCACAATCTGCCGGTTGGCCACGGCGAGCAGCACGATCAGGATCGCGATGGGCAGAAGGACCAGCGCCTTCAGGAAGCGAATCACAGGCAATCCCCTAAATTACTGCGCGGCGGTCTTGAGGACCTTTTGGGGCACGTTGAGACGCTGCCGCATCTCCTTGCCGGTTTTGAACACCGGAACGACCTTCTCGGAGATCGACACCGATTCGCCGGTGCGCGGATTGCGCCCGGTGCGGGCATCCCGCTTCTTGACGGAGAACGCGCCAAAGCCCCGCAATTCGACGCGGTCGCCTCTGGCAAGAGCATCGGCGATCGTGTCGAGGATCGCGTTGACGATGTTCTCGACGTCGCGCTGATACAAATGAGGGTTCTGCTCAGCGAGCTTGAGCACCAGTTCGGATTTGATCATGTATCGGCTATATGTTTGACGCTGCTTTATTTTTCCGAAGGGTGCCAGACCGCCAACAGACCGTCAAGCTGAGCAGCCTCCGCGCTGGCGGCGGCCCGGCGGAATGCCTCTCCGACGCCGTCGAGACCGAACAGATCGGCACCGGTGGCGGCCCAGGCGAACAGCGAGAAGTCCCGGTCGCTGCGCGGCTTCCAGTCGCGAATCGGCAAATCCTTGCGAATCGCCTTCTCGCGCTCGAGCCACGCCACGGCGTCGCGTTCGGCGCCGATGGCGTCGACAAGTTTCATCGGGACGCCCTGGTGACCGCTGAAAATCTGACCCGTCGAGGCGGCTGCGAGTTCGCCCTCCGACATGCCCCGCCGCTCGCGAACGATTCGCTTGAACCAGTCATAGGTATCTTTGACCACCGATTCGAGTGCCGCCCGGGCTTCGGGACTCGTCGGCTTGAAGGGGCTGGGCTCGGCCTTGAGAGGCGAGGACTTCACCTCCTCGACCTTGACGCCGACCTGACCGAGCAATCCCGACAGGTCGGGATACTGGAACAGCACGCCGATTGAACCGACCAGCGAGGTCTCGCGGGCCACGATATGATCGGCCGCGATGGCGGTGATATAGCCGCCGGAGGCTGCTGTCCCGTCCACGAAAGCCACCAGCGGCTTTTTCGCCGACAAGGCCCGGATGTTGCGGAACAGCTCCTCGGAGCCGGTGGTGGTGCCTCCGGGACTGTTGATGGACACGACCACGCCGGAGACCGACTTCGATWTTCCGACCCGCTCCATCAGATCCGCCAGGCGCTGATTGCCCGAAATGAACCCGTTCACGGAAATCCGCGCCACATGGGCCTGGCCTTCGATGAGGCCGAAGCGGTTGGCCGCCACGTAGCCCACGACTCCGACCGTCAGAATGAGGGCGAGAATTCCGAACACGCGCCAGAAACTGAGCTTGCGGCGCAATCGGCGGCGGTCGGCGATGGCTTCGGCGTCGATGGTCATGGGTTGATCTCTTGCGTCGCGAATGGGCGGCTCGGCTGGCCGCACCCTATTGCGAAGGCAGGTGGGGCGGCAAGGCGCGCCCGCCAATAAAAACGCTTACAGCCCAGGTCTCGGCCAGAACATCCAGAGCAGGAGGCCGGCGGACAAAGCCCATAGCGCGACGATTGCGACGGCCCCGGCCCGGCTCGCCGGGCTGTCCAATCGGCGAAGGGCGGCGGCGCGAAATTCCTCCATGAGAGCGGGCGGCACCAGCCTGACGGCGAGCAGGATGCCGACCGGCACCAGGATCAGATCATCGAGGTAACCGAGCACGGGGATGAAATCGGGGATCAGGTCGATGGGGCTGAACGCGTAGGCCGCGACCGCCGTCGCCACCAATTTGGCGTACCAGGGCACGCGGGGGTCCAGTGCCGCCAGATAGAGGGCCACGACCTCGGTGCGAACCGACCGGGCCCAGCGCTTCAATCTGGCGATCGGGCCGATTTCCTGCGCACGCGGCATGTCGCCTCCCCGCCTCCTCGAACGAAAAAGGCCCGCGCGAAATTTCGCGCGGGCCTTCCCACAAGCCTTGGTTCAGGCCCGCTTACTTCTTGTCGGTCTTGGCCTTGTTGAGGGCCGCGCCGAGGATGTCGCCGAGTGAAGCGCCCGAATCGCTCGAACCGAACTGCGCGATGGCTTCCTTCTCTTCCGCGACCTGGAGGGCCTTGATCGAGAGGGTCACGCGGCGCGCCTTGCGGTCGAACTGGGTGACGCGGGCATCGAGCTTCTCGCCGGCGGCGAAACGCTCGGGGCGCTGGTCGCCACGGTCGCGGGCAAGCTCGTTACGCTTGATGAAGGTGGAGAGGTCGGTGTCGACGATCTTCACCTCGATGCCGCCATCCTTCACCTCGAGAACCTCGCAGGTGACGATCTGGCCCTTCTTGAGTTCGCCGGCTTCCGCGAAGGGGTCGCCGCCGAGCTGCTTGATGCCCAGCGAGATGCGCTCCTTCTCGACGTCGACGTCGAGAACCTGCGCGCGAACCATGTCGCCCTTCTTGAAGTCGTCGATGACCTGCTCGCCCGGCTTGTTCCAGTCGAGGTCCGACAGGTGGACCATGCCGTCCACGTCGTTGTCGAGGCCGATGAAGAGACCGAACTCGGTCTTGTTCTTCACTTCGCCTTCGACTTCGGAGCCGACGGGATGCAGTTCGGCGAAAGCCTCCCACGGATTCTGAAGCGTCTGCTTCAGGCCCAGCGAGATGCGGCGCTTCACCTGGTCGACCTCGAGGATCACGACCTCAACCTCTTGGCTGGTGGAGATGATCTTGCCGGGGTGAACGTTTTTCTTGGTCCAGGACATCTCGGAGACGTGGATCAGGCCTTCGATGCCCGGCTCGAGTTCGACGAACGCACCGTAATCGGTGATGTTCGTGACGCGGCCCTTGAGCTTGGCGTCGACCGGGTAGCGGGCGGCGATGCCCTCCCACGGATCGGCGAGAAGCTGCTTGATGCCGAGCGAGATGCGGTGCGTCTCGTGGTTGATCTTGATGATCTTGACCTTCACCGTCTGGCCGATGTTCACGACCTCGGACGGATGGTTCACGCGGCGCCATGCCATGTCGGTGACGTGCAACAGGCCGTCGATGCCGCCGAGATCAACGAACGCACCGTATTCGGTGATGTTCTTGACCACGCCGTCGATGACCTGACCCTCTTCGAGGTTCGCCACGAGCTCGGAACGCTGCTCGGCGCGGCTCTCTTCGAGAACGGTACGGCGCGACACGACGATGTTGCCGCGGCGGCGATCCATCTTGAGGATCTGGAACGGCTGGCTGACGCCCATGAGCGGGGTGACGTCGCGCACGGGGCGGATATCGACCTGCGAACGGGGCAGGAACGCCACGGCGCCGTCGAGATCGACCGTGTAGCCGCCCTTGACCTGATTGAAGATCGTGCCGTTGACACGCTCGTTGGCCTCGAAGGCCTTCTCGAGCTTGACCCAGCTCTCTTCGCGGCGGGCCTTGTCGCGGGAGATGACCGCTTCGCCGAGCGCGTTCTCGATGCGCTCGACATAGACTTCGACCTCGTCACCGACGCTGACCGTCTGGTCGCGGTTCGGGCCGGCAAATTCCTTGAGCGCGACGCGCCCTTCCGTCTTGGCGCCGATATCGATGACGGCGACGTCCTTCTCGATCGCCACCACGATGCCCTTGACGACTGAGCCTTCGCTGATTTCGTTCGTCAGGAACGACTCTTCGAGCAGGGCTGCGAAATCGTCACGGCTCGGCGTGTATTGAGTAGCTGCAGACATGGATTCTCCTGAATGGCCCAACGTTTGAGGGGCTACACCGGCGGCTCGTGTGACGGGCCGCTTCCAAACCGCCGCTGCCGGGAACGCCCCTGTTGGGCCCAGTTCCAGGCATTCCGCCCATTTTTGGGGCGGGCCGGTGTCTCATCGACGGATGGAAACGTCATACTCCGGCAAGGCGTCGGAAAGGACGAAAGAGGCCCGCTTGCGCGTCGCCCAAAAATCGTCACCGCTGGCGTCTTGTCGGATAGGACGGTCGTTTACTGCAAAACGCAGGCGGAAACAAGCGTTTGCCGGGACCGGCGGCGACTCGGTCGAATCCCGTCAGGGGCGAGGGCCTCACACCGGAACATCCGCCCGTCGCGTGCGGTCGTCCCGCGCCCAGTCGAGGGCGCGCTCCAGCCGGTCGTTGCCCCAGAACAATTCGCCGTCCTCGGTGATCAGCGTGGGGGCGCCGAAGACGCCGCGCGCCTGCGCCTCCTCGCCGATCCGGCGCAGGCGCTGCTTGTTGGTGTCCGATTGCGCCTCGCCAAGGATCGCCGGCGCGTCGAGGCCGAGGCCCGACAGGATATCGGCGATCACCTCGGGCTGGCCGATGTCCCGCCCGTTGCCGAATTCTTCCGTGAAGACGAGCCGCGTGAAGGCCGCCGCCCATCCGCGCTCGCCTCCGACGAGGGCGACGCGCGCCGACAGCAGGCTGTTCTGGGGGAAGGGATTGGGACGGTAGAACGGGATCCTCAGCCGGGCCGCCTCGCGCTCCATGTCCCGCCACATGTAGCGGCCCTTGCCGGGAAAGAGGTTGAACGGCGACGTGGTCCAGCCCTGCGCGGCGAAGATTGGCCCGAGCAGGAAGGGCCGCCACAACAGCCCGACCCCAGCCTTGTCGGCCGCCTCCTCGATCCGCATCGCCGTGAGGTACGAATAGGTCGAGGCGAAATCGTACCAGAATTCGACGATCGGGCGCTGGGCCATGGGGGTCTCCGGGAGGCGAATGGGGAGTGAAGAGTGAAGGGGTGAAAAGGTGAAGAAGTGAAAGGGTGAAATCGTGAACCAGAAGGCCTTGCAAGAAAAGGAGGAAGAGGACGACTGAACCCCTCTCCCCTTCACCCTTTCACCCTTTCACCCTTTCACCATTCGCCCCTTCCCCTCGCCAAACCATTGCACCCGCGCGGCATCCCGGCTAAGCCCCGCACATCATTCATGTCCGGGACGAAACCATGTCTTCCTCAAGCCCTTCGAAGCGTGTGAACAAGGTCGTGCTTGCCTATTCGGGCGGCCTCGACACCTCCATCATCCTCAAATGGCTGCAGACGACCTATGGCTGCGAGGTCGTGACCTTCACGGCCGATCTGGGCCAGGGCGAGGAGCTGGAGCCGGCGCGCCAGAAGGCCCTGCTGCTCGGCATCAAGCCAGAGAACATCTTCGTCGAGGACCTGCGCGACGAGTTCGTGCGCGACTACGTCTTCCCGATGTTCCGCGCCAATGCGCAATATGAGGGGCTCTACCTGCTGGGCACCTCCATCGCGCGTCCGCTCATCGCCAAGAAGCAGATCGAGATCGCCGAGCGCGTCGGCGCCGACGCGGTGTCCCATGGCGCCACCGGCAAGGGCAACGACCAGGTGCGGTTCGAGCTCGGCTATTACGCGCTCAAGCCCGACGTCACCGTCATCGCTCCCTGGCGCGAATGGGACCTGCGCTCCCGCGAGCAGCTCATCGCCTTCGCGGAGGCTCACCAGATTCCCATCGCCAAGGACAAGCGCGGCGAGGCGCCGTTCTCGGTCGACGCCAACCTTCTCCACGCCTCCTCCGAGGGCAAGGTGCTGGAGGACCCGGCCGCCGAGGTGCCGGATTACGTCTATTCGCGCACCAACGACCCGGAATCGGCCCCCGACAAGCCGACCGTGATCACCATCGAGTTCCTGAAAGGCGACCCCGTCGCCATCGACGGCCAGAAGCTGGGGCCCGCCGACCTTCTGGCGAAGCTCAATGCGCTCGGCCGCGAGAACGGCATCGGCCGCCTCGACCTCGTGGAAAACCGCTTCGTCGGCATGAAGAGCCGCGGCATGTACGAGACGCCCGGCGGCACCATCCTGGCGCTCGCCCATCGCGGCATCGAATCGATCACGCTGGATCGCGGCGCGGCTCACCTCAAGGATGAGCTGATGCCGAAATATGCCGAGCTCATCTATAACGGCTTCTGGTTCTCGCCGGAGCGCGAGATGCTGCAGGTGCTGATCGACAAGAGCCAGGAATTCGTCACCGGCGAGGTCAAGCTCAAACTCTACAAGGGCGGCGTTCACCTCATCGGCCGCGAGAGCCCGTATTCCCTCTACGACCAGGACCTCGTGACCTTCGAGGAAGGCGCGGTGGCGTATGATCACCGGGATGCGGCCGGGTTCATCAAGCTGAACGCGCTGAGGCTCAGGACGCTGGCGCAGCGGAAGAAGAAGCTGGGGTTGTAGAGGGGCGCGGTCGTCCGTCGCGACCGTCGCATAACCTCGACTCGGTTACGGCAGCTGCATCAACGCCTTGATCTTCGCCTTTGTGTGCAACACCACGGCGTCAGGAACAGTCGCGATAAAGGCAGCCTCCCGGTGTGCCCAGGACAGACTTCTGATCTGGTCCGAAAGCACGTAGCCGGTGACACCGCTGCCATCCGGGATATGAACCTCGAAGGGATATCCCTTCCCCTGGTTGGTGACGGGACAGAGCACGCAAAGCCGCGAGATTTGATTGTAGGCGCGGGGTGACAGAACAAGCGCAGGGCGTCTGCCGCTTTGCTCTCGGCCCGCCTGAGGGTTGAAGTTCAACCAGATGAGATCGCCTGAATCGGGGCAATAGGCCGTCGTGTCAGAACTCGTTGCCGACCGCAAAACCTGTGTCACTCTCGCCATGCAAGTTCTCGTTGGTCATCCCTGACAGGAGGTCCGCCAGATCGTAGGCAGGCAGATCCCCGATCGGCGCAATGACGAGCTTCCCGTTCTCAATGGACAGATCCGCTGTGGTGCCTTCCATGGCATTGATCTCGCGCGCAAACGCGTTCGGAATGCGCAACGCAACACTATTGCCCCATTTTGCGAAGTGAACAATCATACAAATGTCCTGCCGGCTGTATATACAATGACGATACATCACGCCGGTTTCAAATCAACATGTTCCAATCGGGTCATCGCGCCTCGCCTCGCAGATGCCCCGCGAGTTCAACCTCGTCATGCCCGGGCTTGACCCGGGCACCCACGCCTTGACCACGGCGGAGAAGAAAACCGTGGGTGGCCGGGTCAAGCCCGGCCATGACGGAGAGCTGGAGCGACGTAGGGTAACTCTCAACCGCAGTCACGTGAGAAGGCACTTGCTGTTCGCGCGGCAACCCCACCGCCGYCATGCCCGGGCTTGACCCGGGCACCCACGCCTTGCTGCACGGAGGACAAGAAAACCGGGGGTGGCCGGGTCAAGCCCGGCCATGACGCAGGGGTTGGTGGCGACGGCCGACCGCGGCCCGCGCCATGCGCCAAGATTACCCGCCCCGGCGACTTCCGGTCCCGCCGCAACGCTTCTACGGTAAGGCTTGCGTTTCGTGGAGGCCTCGATGTTGTGGTCCATCCCCATCGCGCGCATTGCCGGGACGGTGGTGCGCGTTCACGTGACCTTCCTGCTGTTCCTGATCTGGATCGGCGCCGCGCAATGGCGGCAGGGCGGGCGGGAGGCGGCCTTCGACGGGGTGGTGTTCATCGTGCTGCTGTTTGCCTGTGTGGTGGCGCATGAATTCGGGCACATTCTGGCGGCGCGCAAGTTCGGCATTCGCACGCCCGACGTGACCCTGTGGCCCATCGGCGGCATCGCGAGCCTGGAGCGGATCCCCGAGAAGCCCCGTGAGGAATTGCTGGTGGCCGTGGCCGGGCCGGCGGTCAACGTCGTGATCGCAGGCGTCCTGATCGCCGTGCTGGGAGGACTTGGCGCGGCGGACCTCACGGATCTGGAAAACCCGCAGATCGGCCTTCTGGCGCGGCTTGCGGTCGCCAACGTGATCCTCGTGGTGTTCAACCTGATTCCGGCCTTTCCGATGGATGGCGGGCGCGTATTGCGGGCGCTGCTCGCCATGCGGATGGACCATGTGGCGGCGACGCGGATCGCCGCGCGGATCGGACAGGGCACCGCCTTCGTGTTCGCGGCGTTGGGGCTGTTCGTGAACCCGATGCTGATCGTCATCGGCCTGTTCATCTACCTCGCGGCCACCGCCGAGGCCCAGCACGTGGCGTTGCGTGATGGGACGCAGGGGTTGCCGGTGAGGGCCTTCATGATGAGTTCCCTCGAGGCCCTCGGGCCGTCCTCGACGCTCGACGACGCCGTCGATCTCATGCTGCGGACGTCCCAGCGCGAATTTCCGGTGGTCGACGGCGCGGGGCGGGCGCGGGGGTTGCTTACCCGCGACGGGCTGATCGTGGCGTTGAGCCAGGGCGACCGGGCGACGCCTGTCGTCGACGTGATGGTGCGCGACCTGCCGACGGCGCATGATTGGCAGCCCTTCGACGCGGCCGTCACGCTCCTCACCCAGGCGTCGAAACCCGCGCTCCTCGTGCTCAACGACCAGCAGCAATTCGTCGGATTGCTGACCCCCGAGACGATCGGCGAAATGATGATGGTGCGCAGCGCGCGGCCGGATTGGCGCTTCCGCTCGGGGCGAACCTTGGCGGGAGCCGCCAAGGATTAATGCGGCCCGCCCTATTGCGGCCGCTGTCTCATCACTATATTGCAACGCAACAGATTTCCGCCCGGTTCGAGCCAGGGGCGCGGGGGATTATCCACCGCGAACCGGGCCGTTTTGCATTGAAAGCCCTGAAAGCCTCCCCATGAAGCTGCGCAACATCGCCATTATCGCCCACGTCGACCACGGCAAAACCACCCTCGTCGACAAGCTCCTCCAGCAATCGGGAAGCTTCCGCGAAAACCAGCGCGTGGAAGAGCGCGCGATGGATTCGAACGACCTCGAGAAGGAGCGCGGCATCACCATCCTGGCGAAGGCGACCTCGGTCGTCTGGAAGGATACGCGCATCAACATCGTGGACACCCCCGGCCACGCCGATTTCGGCGGCGAGGTGGAGCGTATCCTGAGCATGGTGGACGGCGCGATCGTGCTCGTGGACGCCGCTGAGGGCCCGATGCCGCAGACCAAGTTCGTGGTGTCGAAAGCTCTCAAGATCGGCCTGAAGCCCATCGTCGCCATCAACAAGATCGACCGGCCGGACGCCCGCCACATCGAAGTCGTCAACGAGGTGTTCGACCTTTTCGCGGCGCTCGACGCCACCGACGAGCAGCTCGATTTCCCGATCCTCTACGGTTCGGGCCGCAACGGCTGGATGGCCAATGCCCCCGAAGGGCCGAGCGATCAGGGCCTCGGCCCGCTGTTCGACCTCGTGCTCAAGCACGTGCCGCCAGCCAAGGTCGAGGAAGGTCCGTTCCGGATGCTCGGCACGCTTCTCGAGGCCAACCCCTTCCTCGGCCGCATCGTCACCGGCCGCATCTCGTCTGGCTCGGTGAAGCCCAACCAGACCATCAAGGTCATCGACCGCGAAGGCAAACTCGTCGAGTCCGGCCGCGTGTCCAAGATCCTGGCGTTCCGCGGCCTCGAACGCCAGCCCATCGAGCTCGGCGAGGCGGGCGACATCGTGTCCATCGCGGGCCTCGTGAAGGGTTCGGTGGCCGATACCTTCTGCGCGCCCGAGAACGACATCCCGATCCAGGCCCAGCCGATCGATCCCCCGACCGTCACCATGTCGTTCCTCGTCAACGATTCGCCCCTTGCCGGCACCGAGGGCGACAAGGTCACGAGCCGGATGATCCGCGATCGCCTGTTCAAGGAAGGCGAAGGCAACGTCACGCTGAAGATCGAGGAGGCGGCCGACAAGGATTCGTTCTTCGTCTCGGGCCGTGGCGAATTGCAGCTCGCGATCCTGATCGAGACCATGCGTCGCGAGGGCTTCGAGCTTGCGGTGTCCCGCCCCCGTGTGGTGTTCACCAAGGACGAGGCCACCGGCGAGCTGCTGGAGCCCATCGAGGAAGTCGTCATCGACGTGGACGAGGAATATTCGGGCGTCGTCGTCCAGAAGATGTCCGAGCGCCGCGCCGACATGATCGAGATGCGTCCGTCCGGCGGCAACCGCCAGCGACTGGTGTTCTACGCTCCCACCCGCGGCCTCATCGGCTATCAGGGCGAGCTCATGACCGACACGCGCGGCACCGCCATCATGAACCGGCTGTTCCACGCCTACGAACCCTTCAAGGGCGACATTGCCGGCCGCCGCAACGGCGTGTTGATCTCCAACGACAGCGGCGAGGCGGTGGCCTACGCACTGTGGAACCTGGAAGATCGCGGTCCGATGATGATCGAGCCGGGCTGGAAGGTCTATCAGGGCATGATCGTCGGCGAGCATAACCGCGAGAACGATCTCGAGGTGAACGTGCTCAAGGGCAAGAAGCTCACCAACATCCGCACCACTTCGAAGGACGAGGCCGTGCGCCTCACGCCGCCGATTCGCATGACGCTGGAGAAATCGCTGGCGTGGATCCAGGAGGACGAGCTCGTCGAGGTGACGCCGAAATCCATCCGCATCCGCAAGACGGTGCTCGACCCGAACGAGCGCAAGCGCGCCGAGCGCTCGGGCAAGGAAAGCGCCGTCGCTTAAACGGCCGACGAGAACAAAAAAGGCCGCCCCGGGGCGGCCTTTTTTGTATCTGGGGCGCTAGCCTGTCGTCGAACTCGTTCCGTCCTGGTCCCCTTCTTCCGACAAGGCGCCGGTGCCGGGGGTTGCGTCGGGGTTGGTCAGTTCGGGCTTGGCGTGAGGCCCCGCGGCCGGTTGCCTCGCGGCAGCCGGGGCGGCGCGCTCCTCCTGCTTCTTCGTCTCGTCGGGGCCGGGAGCCTCGCCGGGCTTCTTCTCACTTGTCGGTGCCATGCGGCTTCTCCTTGGAAGGGCCGCGCAGAGCCTCCAGATCTTTGGCCGAGAGGCTCGCGTCACTGAGATGGCGTGTGGTCTCGGGGGTTTCGGCCGCGGTGAGTTCCGAATGGTCCTCGTCCCGGTTGCTGCCCGAAATGGCCTGACGGAACGCATAGGCCTCGCCGCCCGGTTCGTCCCAGACCCGCCGCATGGTGGCGTTGGCCTCAGCGCCCTCGCGCGCGGGAGCCGGGTCGGCGCGGGAAATGGGGGCCTCGCGCCGGGGCGGGGAAACGCTCTTGTCAGCCATTCCGAAAAACTCCTTGAACCTGTCCGGAAGAGAACCCGGCGGCGCTCAGGAAGTTCTGGTCAAGCTCGGGCCGAGGGAGCGCAATCGCTGCCCTCGTCATGCGCGGGCTTGACCCGCGTACCCACGCCTTTGCTGGCACCGCCGCGAAAGTCGTGGATAGCCGGGTCAAGCCCGGCCATGACGGCGGAGTAGACGGAGAAGGGGGAGCTACGAGCAGACACTTCTCTCTCTATAATGTCCTCAAAGGCCTTCGAAAAGCGCGCTCGTAATGTAGCGCTCGGCGAAGGACGGCGCGACGGTGACGATGCGCTTTCCCTTGAATTCCGGGCGTCCGGCGATTTCGAGCGCCGCCGCCACGTTGGCGCCGGTGGAGATGCCGCCGGGAATGCCTTCGAGCTTTGCGAGCTTGCGCGAGACATCGAACGAGGTCTGGTTGCCTACCGTCACGACGCCGTCGATCACGGAGCGGTCGAGGACCTCCGGCACGAAGCCAGCGCCGATGCCCTGGATCTTGTGCGGGCCGGGCTGGCCGCCGGACAGGACGGGCGAATCCTCAGGTTCCACCGCGAAGATCTTGAGGTTCGGAAGACGCGGCTTCAGCACCTGGCCGACGCCCGTGATCGTGCCGCCGGTGCCGACGCCGGCGACGAACGCATCGAGCTTCCCGTCGGTGTCGTTCCAGATCTCCTCCGCGGTCGTGCGGCGATGGATTTCCGGATTGGCCGGATTGGTGAATTGCTGCGGCATCACCGAATGGGGGATTGCCTTCAAGAGTTCCTCGGCCCGCGCGATGGCGCCCTTCATGCCCATCGGGCCGGGCGTGAGTTCGAGTTCGGCACCGAGGAAGGCCAGCATCTTGCGGCGTTCGATCGACATGGTCTCGGGCATCACGAGGATCAGCCGGTAGCCCCGCGCCGCGGCCACGAAGGCGAGCGCGATGCCGGTATTGCCGGAGGTCGGCTCGATCAGTGTCGCGCCGGGCTTGATGATTCCGGAGGCTTCCATCGCGTCGATCATGTTGACGCCGATGCGGTCCTTCACACTGGAGATGGGGTTGAAGAATTCCAGCTTCACCAGGATTTCGGCGTCGACCCCATATTCCTTCGGCAGCCGGTTGAGACGGACGAGAGGCGTATTGCCGATCGTGTCGGTGATGGAGCGGTAGATCCGGCCTCGGCCGGGTTTCGAAGCGGTGTCAGCCATTTCCGTCTCTCCTTGATGTGCCGGATTGCTTTTATTCGTTATCCCGCAGATTGTCGATAATTAGGTTAAATCACATATCATATTGTGAAATCGCCGTCGGATCGTCCCTGCGCTGCGCCTGTCGCCTGCGCCCGGGCACAGAGGTCGTCCAGCGTAACACCATCGAGTTCGCTCAGGAACGCCGCCGTCCCGCGCGCCACCAGGGGCCCCACCACACGCTCGACAAGGGCCGAATTCGGAAGGGTCGCGAGTTCCTCGCCCTCCGCCGACATGGCGATCCGCACGATGTCGCCGGCGGTGATGCGGCGGCGCTCGCGGGCGAGTTCGTAGCCGCCTCGCGGGCCCCTCACCCCTTTGAGGATGGCATGCCGCACCAGTGCCTGCAGGATGGGTTCCAGTTGCCTCGGAGGCAGATTGTGCCGGGCCGCGAGGGCCTTCGCGGAAACCGGTGAGGGGCGGGCATGAAGCGCGATGTCGGTCACCGCCGCGATGGCAAGAAGCGAGCGGCGCGACAGGAGGTTCATGCGGGGTTCCGCGAAAGACCCGTCGAGCCGAAACCGTTGCCGCCCCGAGGGGTCTCGTCCACGCTCTCCACGGCCGCGATGCCGACCTGGGTGACGGGCGCCACCACCATCTGGGCAATCCGCATGCCCCGCGTGACCGTGAAGGGCTCCGATCCGAGATTGACCAGGATGACTTTTACCTCGCCGCGATAATCCGCGTCGACGGTGCCAGGTGTGTTCAGGACCGTGATGCCGTGCTTGAGGGCGAGGCCGGAGCGCGGACGGACCTGCGCCTCGAACCCTTGATCCAGCTGAAGCACGAGGCCCGTCGGTACCAGCGCGCGGCCGAGAGGCGGCAGGACGACCGGGTCAACATTGGCGGCGCAAAGGTCCATGCCGGCGGCGCCCGCGCTCTCGTAGCGGGGCAACGGCAGGTCTTGCGCGTGGGCGAGGCGCTGGATGCGAAGCGTTGCGGTCATGGCTTTTCGGCGATCATGCGGGCGAGATGCGCCACGAGCCTGTCGGCGACGTCCGCCTTCGACAGGGTCGGCCAGGTCTCGACGCCGGTCGCGCTCACGAGATGCACGGTGTTGCGGTCGCCGCCCATGACGCCGCTTTCCGGCGACACGTCGTTGGCGACGATGAGATCGCAGCCCTTGCGGGCGAGTTTCGCCTTGGCGTTCTCAAGCACGTTCTGGGTCTCGGCCGCGAAGCCGACGACCAGTTCGGGCCGTCCTGTCTTGCGGTGCGCGATGGTGGCGAGGATGTCGGGATTTTCCGCCAGCGAAAGTTCCGGCATTTCGCGGCCGGTCTTCTTGATCTTCTGCGTGTCCGCATGGGCGACCCGCCAATCCGCCACCGCGGCGGCGAAGATCCCGATATCGGCCGGCAACGCGTTGTCGACGGCCGCCAGCATGTCGCGGGCGCTTTCCACATGCACCGTCAACACGCCCGGAGGATCGGCCAGGCTGACCGGTCCCGAGATGAGCGTGACCTCGGCCCCCGCCGCCGCCGCCGCCCGCGCAATGGCATGGCCTTGCTTGCCCGACGACCGGTTGGCGATGTAGCGAACCGGGTCGATGGGCTCGTGGGTCGGCCCCGAGGTGATGAGCACGTGCCGGCCTTTCAGGGGCCCGCTCGCGGCCAGCAGCCGCTCCACCGCGGCGGCGATTTCGAGGGGCTCCGCCATGCGGCCCGGCCCGAACTCGGCCTCCGCCATCGCCCCCTCATTGGGGCCGACCGTGTGGACGCCGTCGTCCAGCAGGGTCTCGAGATTGCGCCGCGTCGCCGGGTGCTGCCACATGCGAACGTTCATGGCGGGCGCGATCAGGATCGGCAGCGTCGTGGCGAGGAGCACCGTGGAGGCGAGATCGTCCGCGTGGCCGCCCGCCATTCGGGCCATCAGGTTGGCGGTGGCGGGCGCGACGACGATCAGGTCGGCATCCCGCGCAAGACGGATATGGCCGATATCGGCCTCGTCCTCGCGATCGAACAGATCCGTATGGGTGCGCTGGCCGGAAAGCGCGGAAGCGGCGAGCGGCGTGACGAATTCCTGCGCTCCGGCGGTCAGGATGCACCGCACCGAGGCGCCGCGCTCCCGCAGGCGGCGGATCAGGTCGAGGGATTTGTACGCGGCGATTCCCCCGCCGATGACGAGGAGGATGCGTTTGCCCGACAGCGCCATCGTCTAGAAGCCTCCGAACGCCATGATCATCAGCGACAGGGCGATGATCCACAAGGCCGCCGTGCTCCAGCGGTTGCCGCGGGCCTCGGCCCGACCGATCGCCGAGACGCTGTCGCGATGCAGCGCCATGCCGTCCGCGGTCATGTCTTCCACGCGGCCAAGGATGCGCTTTGCCCGCAGCGCCATGTCGGGGAGATCCGAGGCAAGGCCGGCGAGCGTCCACAGACCGGTGCCGGCCTCCTCGATGCGGCCGACGGGCCCGAGCTGGCGCGCCATCCATTCGCGAACCACGGGTTCGGACGTGGTCCACATGTCGAGGCGGGGATCGAGATTGCGCGCCACGCCCTCGACCACCACCATGGTCTTCTGCAGCATGACGAGTTCGATGCGGGTCGCCATGTCGAACAGGGACGTGATCTCGAACAGAAGCGTCAGCAGCTTCGCCATGGAGATCTCGTCGGCGCGGCGATCGTGGATCGGCTCGCCGATGGCGCGGATCGCCTGGGCGAAATCCTCCACGGAGTGATGCGGCGGCACGTAGCCGGCCTCGAAATGCACCCGCGCCACGCGCAGGTAATCGCGCTGGATGAAGCCCAGAAGGATCTCGGCGAGAAACCGCCGCTCCTTCATGCCGAGCCGCCCCATGATGCCGAAATCGACCGCCACCAGCCGGCCCTGCTCGTCCACGAACAGGTTGCCGGGATGCATGTCGGCGTGAAAGAAGCCGTCGCGGATGGCGTGGCGCAGGAACGACTGGATGACCGTGCGGGCCAACGCCACCCGGTCGAGACCCGCCGCCTCGATGGCCGCCACGTCGTTGAGGCGGATGCCGTCGATCCAGGTGATGGTGAGGACGTCCCTCGCGGTGAGGTCCCATTCGGGCTTGGGAACGCGGAAATCCGGATCGTCGCGGGTGTTCTCGCCCAGTTCGGAGACGGCGGCCGCTTCCAGGCGCAGATCCATCTCGACCGAGACCGAACGCGCCAGCGCATCCACGATCTCCACCGGTTTCAGGCGGCGGGCATCCGGCACCCATCGCTCGAACAGGCGGGCGGCGGCGCGCATCGATTGCAGGTCCCGCGCAAAGCCTTCGCGCACGCCGGGACGCACCACCTTCACCGCCACCGTCAGGTCGCCCTCGGACGTGCGGATCTGGGCCTTGTGCACCTGCGCGATGGAGGCGGCGGCGATCGGCTCGCTGAATTCGACAAAGAGTTCGTCTATGGGACGCCCGAGCGCGATTTCCACCATGCGGACCGCCTCGGCGCGGGGAAAGGGCGGCATCCGGTCCTGCAACCGTTCGAGATCGCGCGCCGCGGCGGCGCCGACGATGTCCGGACGGGTCGCGAGGAACTGGCCGAACTTCACGTAGGAAGGGCCGAGCCGGGTCAGGGCCGCCGACAGGCGGGAGGCGCTGTCGCCGGCGCTGCGCCGCTCGATGGTTCGGGCGAGACGCAAACCCAAGCGCGCCGATGGCGGCAATGCGCTCGGGTCGATGAGCGCCAGCGCGCCCTCGCGGGCCAGCACGAAACCCGCATGGGCGTTGCGGGCGAGGTGAAAGAGGCTGCCGATCACGTCAGATCTTCCAGCCGGAATGGATGTTGACGACACCCGCCGTCAGGGGCCTGTGGGTGACGCGCTTGAAGCCCGCCTCCTCGATCATCCGCGCGAAGGCGGCGGGGGGCGGGAAGCGCCGGATCGATTCCACGAGATATTGGTAGGATTCCGCGTCCCCCGTGACCATCTGGCCGAGCTTCGGGATCACGTTGAACGAATAGGCGTCGTAGATCGTGTCGAGCAGGGGCACGTCCACCTTTGAGAATTCGAGGCAGAGGAACCGGCCGCCCGGCTTAAGGACCCGATAGGCCTCGCGTAAGGCCGCATCGATGCGCGGCACGTTCCGGATACCGAAGGCGATCGTATAGGCGTCGAAGGATTTCGACTCGAGGGGAAGCTCTTCGGCGTTGGCTTCGACGAAATCGATGCGGTCGCCGTGGCGGCTCCCCGCCCGTTCCCGCCCGACCTTCAGCATGTCGCCGTTGATGTCGAGGACGGTCACGCGGGTTTGCGGCCCGCCGGCCTCGAGGATGCGGAACGCCACGTCGCCGGTGCCGCCCGCCACGTCGAGGTGGCGAAATGGCCGGTCGCGGGGCGGCCGGAGCGTCGTCACGAGGGTGCTTTTCCAGAGGCGGTGAAGCCCCGCCGACATGAGATCGTTCATCAGGTCGTAGCGGCCGGCGACCGAGTGGAAGACCTCGTTGACCTTGCGCTGCTTCTCGTCGAGCGGCACGGACTGGAACCCGAAATGGGTCTTTTCGTCGGTCATGGTCGTCACGCCTCACCTGTATGCTGAAGGCGATCCATAGCGGAAGCGCGTTCGAAACGCTATGTGAAGGCCCTCCCGAACAGCAGAGATGGTTGATGCCAGAGCTTCCCGAAGTCGAAACCGTCCGAAGGGGCCTCGAACCTGCCATGGTGGGTGCGCGCTTCACTGAGGTCCTCCTGCGCCGCCCCGACCTCAGGTTCCCGTTTCCGGACCATTTCGCCGAGCGCCTCACGGGCAGGCAGGTGACGGCGCTCGGGCGGCGGGCCAAATATCTCCTGGCGGATCTCTCTTCCGGCGAGGTGCTGGTGATGCATCTCGGCATGTCGGGCCGCTTCCTGGTGGCGATGAACGGCACGGAAATCAGGCCGGGCGAATTCCATTTCGATCAGGCGCACGGCGCCCACGACCACGTGGCGTTCGGCTTTTCGAACGGCGCCACGGTGACCTACAACGATGCGCGCCGCTTCGGCTTCATGGATCTGGTGCCCCGCGCGGAGATCGAGACCAGCCGCCATTTTGCCGGCATGGGCATCGAGCCGCTGGGCAACGAATTGTCGGGCGAGACCATCGCGCGCCTGTTTGCCGGCAAGCGCACGCCGTTGAAGGCGGCCCTCCTCGACCAGAGCCTGATCGCCGGGCTCGGCAACATCTATGTGTCGGAGGCCCTGTTCCGCGCCGGCCTGCATCCGGAAGCGGCGGCGGGCTCGCTGGTCACCGTGAGGGGGCGGCCGACCGAAAAGGCCCATCGCCTCGCCGACGTCATCCGCGATGTCCTCAACGAGGCGGTCGTGGCGGGCGGATCGACCTTGCGCGACCACGCTCAGGTCGATGGAACGCTCGGCTATTTCCAGCACCGTTTCCGGGTCTACGACCGGGAAGGCGAGCCTTGCCTGACGCSCGCCTGCACGGGAGTTGTCCGGCGTCTCGTTCAATCGGGCCGCTCGACCTTTTTCTGCCCGCGCTGCCAGCGCCGCAGCGGCGCTAGAAGAACACCAGCGTCGTGAGGAGGAAGACCGGCAGCAGGATCGTGCACGACCACATCAGGTAGCCGAAGAAGCTCGGCATCCTGACGCCGCCGTCGCGGGCAATGGCGTAGACCATGAAATTGGGCGCGTTGCCGATATAAGAATTCGCCCCCATGAACACCGCGCCGGCCGAGATCGCCGCCAGCGTGAGCGCGCCCGTGGTCATGAGCTGCTGCGCGTCGCCGCCCGCCAGCTCGAAGAACACCAGATAGGTCGGCGCATTGTCGAGGAACGACGACAAGCCGCCGGTGAGCCAGAAATACGCCGCGTTGTTGGCGCTGCCGTCGGCGTTCGAGACGAGCGCCACGAGCGGCGCGAAGGCCCCCTGCGAGCCTGCTTTCAGCATGGCCAGGACCGGGATGATGGTGATGAAGATGCCCGCGAAGAGCTTCGCCACCTCCTGCATGGGGCCCCACGAGAAACCGTTCTCTGCGCGGTTGTCCTTCGGGGTCAGCGCCAGCGACGTGACGGCGACCGCCACCATGATGAGATCGCGCAGCGCATTGGCGAATTCGATTTCGCTGCCGAGCACCACAATGCGTCCGAGATCGACCGTAGCGCTCATGAGAATCGCCCCGATGATGATCGCCAGCAGCAGGAAGTTGATGCCCCCCACGAGGCGCACCGGCTGGTCCGGCGTCGGATCGGCTCTAATGACGCCTTCCTTCCTGTAGATCGCCCAATCGAGGATGAAGAAAAGCACGAGCAGGATGGTGCTGACGAACAGGGTCTCGCGCCACAGGTTCTGCGTCGTCCAGAAAAAGTCGACGCCTCGCAGGAAGCCGAGGAAGAGCGGCGGATCGCCGAGCGGCGTCAGGGAGCCGCCGATATTCGACACGAGGAAGATGAAGAACACCACCACGTGAACGTTGTGCTGCCGGTTGTCGTTGGCGCGCATGACCGGCCGGATCATCACCATGGAGGCGCCGGTGGTGCCGATCAGGCTCGCCAAGACGGTGCCGATCCCCAGCAGGATCGTGTTGGCGACCGGAGCCCCATGAATGTTGCCGCGGATGAGGATGCCGCCCGCCACTGAGAACAGCGCCAGGAGCAGGAGGATGAACGGGATGTATTCGAGAAGTGCGGTGTGGGCGAGGGCCTGCAGGGCCGTGGCGGGCCCGATGAGGAGCGCCATGGGAATGAGGACGAGCAACGCCCACAAGGCTGCGATCTTGCCCTGATGATGCTCCCACGCATGGGGGGCCACGAGAGGAAACAGCGCGATCGACAGGAGGATGCCCGCGAAGGGCAGCGCCCAGAGGACACTCAGCGACGCGCCGTCGACCTCCGCCGCCATGGCCGGTTGGGGCAGGATCGCGAAGGCGGCCGCAAAGGCGAGGCCCCGCAGCAGAGGAGAGGTGGCGTGTCGCGGCATGAAGTCCCCCGTCGATGCCGGTTGGCCGGCCTTGTCGTGTGTGGGACGGTTTTAGGCGAAGGCCGGCGGGGCCGCAACGGCGGGCAGCCTGCCGTCGCGCTTCGCACCGTTCGGCGCCAGTCTTAACCCGCTGTTCAGTATGATCGGCACAGGATACAACAGGGTTACAAAGCCGTGTCGCGCCGTTTTAGCGCGCTTTTGGGGGCCGTCGTCCAATGTGTCGCTTTCTCGCCTATCGGGGAGAGCCGATCTTCCTCACCGACCTTGTCTGCGCGCCCTCGCATTCGCTGGTGCATCAATCGCTCCACGCGGCGGAGGCCAAGACCGAGACCAACGGCGACGGCTTCGGCATCGGCTGGTATGGCGAGCGTCCCGTCCCCGGCACCTATCGCGAGGTTCGTCCCGCCTGGTCGGACGAGAACCTGCGTTCTCTCTGCGATCAGGTCCGTTCCGGCCTGTTCTTCGCCCATGTGCGCGCCTCCACCGGCACCGCCACCACCCGGGCCAATTGCCATCCCTTCGCGCATGGCCGGCACCTCTTCATGCATAACGGCCAGATCGGCGGCTATTCGCGGATCAAGCGCCGGATCGAGGCGCTGATCCCCGACGATCTCTACGAGACCCGCCACGGCACGACGGATTCGGAAGCCATCTTCCTGCTCGCCATCGCCAACGGCCTCGGCGATGACCCGGTCGACGCCATGGCGCGGACGCTGAAACAGGTCCGTGGCCTGATGGTCGAGGCCGGGATCACCGACGCGCTGAAATTCACCGCCGCGATTACCGACGGCGAGAACCTCTGGGCCTATCGCTGGTCCTGCGACGGCCATCCGCCCACACTCTATTTCCGCGAGGTCGGGGGCAATTTGCTGGTCGTCTCGGAGCCCATCGACGACAAGACGCGCGGCTGGCGCGAGGTGCCCAAGGGTTGCAGCCTCATCGCGCGGGCCGGCAGCGAAACGAGGGTTCAGTGCCTCAACGAGGCCATGGCGCAATTGGCTGCGTAAAACCCGCCCGTCATTCCGGGGCGCGGAATGACGAGGCCCCTCACCCGTCGAGTTCCGGATAGCGCCGGAAGATCCCTTCCTCGTTGAACGGGATGCGCCTGTCGCTTTCGAGATAGGCCTTGATCCGGGGACGTTTCGCGACCGTTCCGTGGAGGGCGGCCACCAACGGCGTCTTCCGGATTGCGGACCCCGTTGCCTTCGGGAACGCGTAGGTCAGGCCCTCGACGACCTGAAACAGCGACAAGTCCACGTAAGTCAGAGTCGCGCCGACCAGATAGTCGCTGCCGTCCGGATTGCGGTCCAGAATATCCTCCAGCCAAGTCAAGAACTTCGGAATCCGGCTTTCGCGGAACTCTCCGGCGCGACGCAGCGCCTCGTCCTTCTGGTCCTCATAATAGAGGCCCATGCCGACCGGGTGGTGGGTATCGTGCGCCTCGTTCACCAGATCCGCGATGGTGAGCTGGATCTGATGCGTCCACAACCCGCCGGCCGGGTCCTTGGGCGCGAGCCCGTGCTGCGCGCCGAGATAGAGCAGGATCGCGGCGGTCTGGCCGATGAGACGATCGCCCGATCGCAGGAAGGGTGGTGCGAAGGGCGGCGTCTCGGCATCTCTCATCAGCCGCATCAGCGTCCGCGTGCCRCCGGCCCCGCGCGCCACATCCACATATTCGGCGCCGGCTTCCTCAAGCGCCAGACGGACGAATTCGCCACGACCCTGGATGGTTGGCCAGTAGTAGAGTTCGTAGGGCATCGACAACTCCCCGAATGATGGCAGAACGCCAGGACATGCAGGCCGGTTCGATGTTTCGGCACCGCCTCTTAATGCGCCTCGTCCCAGTTCTGCGCCGCGCGGGCATCGACGCCGAGCGGCACCTTCAAGGTCACGGCCGGGAACGGCGCGTCGGTCATCACCCGTGCGATCACCGGCAGCGTTGCCGCGACCTCTTCGTCGGGCGCCTCGAACACCAATTCGTCGTGGACCTGCAGCAGCATGCGGGCCGACAGGCGCTCAGCCTTCAGGGCGCCTTCCATGCGCACCATGGCGCGCCGGATGATGTCGGCGGCCGTGCCCTGGATCGGCGCATTGATGGCCTGCCGCTCGACGCCGGCGCGCTCGTTCGGGTTGCCGGACTTGATCTGYGGATAATGGCAGACGCGGCCGAACAGGGTGGTGACGTAGCCATTTTCCCGCGCCGCCTTCTTGATGTCGTCCATGTACGCGCGGATGCCGGGGAAGCGCTCGAAATATTGCTTGATGAAGGCTGCCGCCTCGCCGTGCGGGATGCTGAGGCGCTGCGCCAGCCCGAAGGCCGAGATGCCGTAGATGATGCCGAAATTGATCGTCTTGGCCTGGCGGCGCAGGTCGGGATTCATCTGGTCGAGGGGCACACCGAACATCGCCGATGCGGTCGCCGCATGAATGTCGATCCCCTGCGCGAACGCTTCCTGCAATTGCGGAATGTCCGCGATATGCGCGAGAATGCGCAACTCGATCTGGCTGTAATCCGCCGAGATGATCTTCGAGCCCTCCGGGGCCACGAAGGCGCGCCGGATCTTGCGGCCCGCTTCCGTGCGGACCGGGATGTTCTGCAGGTTCGGCTCGGAGGACGAGAGACGGCCCGTCGTGGTCGCGGCGAGCGCGTAGGATGTGTGCACCCGTTTGGTCTGCGGATGCATGTGCTGCTGCAGCGAGTCGGTGTAGGTCGATTTCAGCTTCGAGAGCTGCCGCCATTCGAGAATCTTCTCGGGCAGCAGATGCCCGGCCTGCGCCAGCTCGTCCAGCAGGGTCGCGGGCGTGGCCCATTGGCCCGACGGCGTTTTCTTTGCCCCCGGCAATCCCATCTTGCCGAACAGGATGTCGCCGATCTGCTTCGGCGACCCGAGATTGAACTTTTCTCCCGCGATCTCCTGAATCTCGTCCTCGAGCCGCGCCAGCGACTGGGCGAAATCGCCCGAGAGGCGGCTGAGAATCTGCCGGTCGACCGAGATGCCGCGCATCTCCATGCGGCCGATCACGTCGATCAGCGGACGCTCCAGCGTCTCGTACACGGTGGCGAGCCCCTCGGCGGGAAGTCGGGCTTTCAGAACCTGCCACAGACGCAGCGCGATATCCGCGTCCTCGGCCGCATAGGCCGTCGCCTTGTCGAGCTCGACGCGCTCGAACGGCACCTTGCTCTTGCCCGTACCCGCGACTTCCCCGAAGGTCATGGGTGTGTGACCGAGATGGCGCTTCGACAATTCTTCCAGGCTGTGCGGCCCCTTGCCGGCATCGAGCACATAAGAGAGCAGCATCGTGTCGTCGAACGGCCTCATGTCGATGCCGTTGCGGGAGAGAATCACCCAGTCGTACTTGATGTTCTGGCCGATCTTGAGCACCGCGGGGTCCTCGAGCATCGGCTTGAGCGCCGCGAGCGCATCGGCAATCGGGATCTGCCCCGGCACCCTGCCACCGCCGAACAGGTCCGAATCCCCGCGGTGCTGAAGCGGCACATAGGCGGCCTTGCCGGGCTCCAGCGCCAACGCGATTCCAAGGAGATCCGACAGGTTCGGATCGCCATCGCCGGTCTCGGTATCGAGCGCCACATAACCCTGCTCCCGCGCGCTCGCGACCCAGGTTTTCAAGACCCCGATATCCGTGATGGTCTCGTAGGCGGTGGTATCGAAGGCGAGCGAGGTCGCGTGCGTGGCGCGCTGCGCTGCGAGCTGCGCGGGGGTGCCGACCGACCCATCCGGTGAAATCGCGGCCCCGGCCGGGACTTCCGCGCCGCCGGCAGTCGCCTCCGGCCCGCCAGGACGCTCCCAGCGGATCGCCTCGCCGCCCGGCATCAACCGCGGGTCCGGCTCGATCCGCGCGATGTCGGCCTCATAGAGTTCGGCGACCCGGCGCGTGATGGTGTTGAATTCCATCGCCTTCAGGAAGGCGATCAACGACTTTGCATCGAGATCGGGCACGGGCAGCGCATCGAGCGGCACGGGCAGTGGCGCCTCGCAATCGAGCGTGACGAGCTTTTTCGACAGCCGCGCCATGTCCGCATGGGCGATCAGCGCCTCGCGGCGCTTGGGCTGCTTGATCTCATCCGCGCGGGCGAGCAGCGATTCGAGGTCGCCGAATTCCTTGATCAATTGGGCCGCGGTCTTGAGCCCGATCCCGGGCACGCCGGGCACGTTGTCGGACGCATCGCCCATGAGGGCCAGCATGTCGCCGATCTTGCCGGGCGGCAGCCCCTCCCACTTTTCCATGACGGCTGCTTCGTCGAGGTTGCGCTCGGGCCGATAGCCGGGCTTGCCCTTGGCGCCCGATTCGAAATCGTAGAAGCACACCAGCGGCCCGACGAGCTGCATCAGGTCCTTGTCGGACGAGATGATCAGCACATTGGCGCCGCGCGCCTTGGCCTGCTGCGTGTAGGTGGCGATGAGATCGTCGGCCTCGAAGCGGGCCTGCTCGATCGGCTCCAGCCCGAAGGCGCGGATCGCCTCGCGCATGAGCGGCATCTGCACCACGAGGTCGCTTGGCGGATCGGGCCGATGGCCCTTGTAATCCTCATAGAGTTCCTTGCGGAAGGAGCCCTCGGACTTGTCGAGCACGATCGCCAGATGGGTCGGTTTCAGCCCCGCCGCGCCCTCGCGGATGAATTGCAGCAGCTTGGTGACGAACAGGCGCACCGCGCCGGTCGGCATGCCGTCCGACGTCCGGCTGTTGTACTTCGAATCCTGGTTCATGGACTGGAAGTAGGCCCGGAAGATGAAGGAGGAGCCGTCGACCAGGAAAACGTGGTCGCCGGCAGCGACGGGACGGGATGAAGCCATGGGTCTCGATCGTGAGGAAAATGTCACCAACAGATAATGTCTTAAAGCCCTGATGGCTATGGCGTGCCGTATCAGGCGGCCTTCAATCGCGCCAGATCCAGGTCCAGTTCCCTGAGCGCCTGAATCACCACGCCGTCCGTGAGGATATCCATGGAGGATTTCACCACGTGGATGGTGGCGAGCGCCCGCAATTCCGGGATGGTCTGCGATTCGAGCGCGGCCTCGAAGGACGGGCGGAGCAGATCCATGGCCCGGGTGCCGGGGCCGCAAATGACGATATGATCGGGCTCCAGGGTCTGGACCAGAATGCCGGCCGCGTCGCCCAGCACCTCGCCGGCCTCCCGGAACAGGTTCAAGAGCGCCGTATCGCCGGCCCGTGCCTGCGCGACGATGGATTCCATCGCGTCCTCGCTGGGGATGAGCACCGTCGGCGCGGGACGGTGGTCGATGAGCTGCGCGTCCCGGTGGAGCGCATAATCGGCCAGGAACGCCTCGATGCAGCCGCGCCCGCCGCAGCGGCATTGCGGGCCGCTGCGCCTCAGGCGCACATGCCCGAACTCACTGCCGCCGGAGCGCGCACCCCGATAGAGCTCGCCCTGCACCAGAAACCCCAGGCCAACGCCGTCGCCGATCATTAGGCAGGCGGTGCGCCCGGAGCGCAAAGCAGGATCGCGCTGGGCGATGGCGAACGCCATGGCGCTGGCGTCGTTCTCGATCAGCACCGGCTTGCCGAGGCGCTGGTGGAGGCCCGCCGCCAGCGGGAGGTCGCGGGTTCCGAGCACCGGGCTCCAGGCCACCACCCCGTCCCGCGTGTCCACGTAGCCTTGGCAGGCGAGGCCTACCGCCTTGACGTCGTCGGCGGCATTGTCGCGGGCGAAAGCCGTGATGGTGTCGGCCAACACGTCCAGCAGCGCTTCGGCCTCGAGATTGCGCAAGGGGCGTTCCACATGACGGCTCGCGCGGTTGCGCCCGGCGCTGTCCACCAGTCGCAGCTCGATCCGGTTATACCCGGTCCAGACGCCCACGACCGAGCCGAGATCGGGCGCAAACGACAGGCGGACCTTGGGGCGGCCGCGGATCAGGCCCGGGACGGAATCTCCCGCCTCGTCACTCACCAGCACGCCCTCGTCGAGAAGGCCGGCGGTCAGGTCGGAGACGCTCGCGGGGCTCATGCCCAGCTGCTGGCCGATCTCCACCCGCGCGAGCGGACCCTCCCGCCGGAGGCAATCGAGAAGCCGCCGTCTTGCCGTTTCGCGAGGAGTGAGCGCCATGGAACACATGAGAGTCTTTTTATTCGACGCCTGAAAAAAACAACATCCAAAATGTCAAGCTTCTACCAAATGATGAGAGCTTTGCTGCTTGAAGAACCCTTTCGGCCGGATAATTATTTCTCTGCTCGAACAAACACGATGGCATGCCGAGAGCCTATGCGTCCCATCGAGAGGACAGCGTGCCACGACCCATAAGGGCCTCGCGCAAGGGTAGCGTCGCCCAAGGAGGAAGCCATGTTGTCCAAGAAGCATGCGTTCATCGGTATCGCGGCGCTCGCCCTGTCGGCGTCGGGCGCTCTGGCTCAAGGCAAAGGCCCGGTGATCGGGGTCAGCTGGTCGAATTTCCAGGAAGAGCGCTGGAAGACCGATGAGGCCGCCATCAAGGCGGCGGTGGAGAAGGCCGGCGGCACCTATGTATCGGCCGACGCGCAATCCTCCCCCGCCAAGCAGCTGACCGACATCGAAAGCCTGATCGCCCGCGGCGCCAAGGCGCTGATCGTACTGGCGCAGGATTCGGAGGCCGTGCGGCCCGCCGTCGACAAGGCCGTGGCTGAGGGCATCGCGGTCGTGGGCTACGACCGCCTCATCGAGAACCCGCAGGTCTTCTATCTCACCTTCGACAATGTCGAGGTCGGCCGCATGGAAGCGCGCGAGGTCTTCAAGGTGAAGCCGGAAGGCAATTACGTGTTCATCAAGGGTTCGGGCTCCGATCCCAACGCGAATTTCCTGTTCCAGGGTTCGATGGAGATCCTGAAACCCGCCATCGATGCCGGCAAGATCAAGAATGTGGGCGAGGCTTATACGGATGGCTGGCTGCCGGCCAACGCGCAGCGGAACATGGAGCAGTTCCTGACCAAGAACAACAACAAGGTCGACGCGGTCATCGCCGCCAATGACGGCACGGCCGGCGGCGCCATCGCGGCGCTTGCCGCGCAGGGTCTTGCCGGTTCGGTTCCGGTGTCTGGACAGGATGCTGACAAGGCCGCGCTGAACCGGGTCGCGCTCGGCACGCAGACCGTCTCGGTGTTCAAGGACGCCCGCGAACTCGGCAGCACCGCCGCTGACATCGCGGTGCAGCTCGCAGGCGGCAAGAAACTCACCGAGATCAAGGGCGCGATGGCGTGGAATCTCGGACCCAAGAAGCAGGCCATGACGGCGATCTTCCTCAAGCCCGTGCCGATCACCAAGGACAATCTCAATGTGGTGATCGACGCCGGCTGGGTGACCAAGGACGTGGTGTGCCAGGGCGTGAAGGCCGGTTCCGTGAAGGCCTGCAATTAGGCTTCGCGCTATCGCTCGCGACGACAAGGCGGTCAGAGACCTGCCGATGCGCTATCATGCGGCTATCGCCGCCTTGTCGCCCGCACCTGACTCCCGATCGCAGGATGTCATGCCATGACCGCGCCCACTCTGCAGAATGTCACCACGACATCGCCCAGCGCGAGCGAAGGCTCGCTCCTGTCGCGGCTCGAGATCGACGTCCGGATGCTCGGGATGCTGGGTGCTCTCGCGGTGATCTGGATCGGATTCGACATCCTGTCCGGCGGCGTCTTCCTCACCCCGCGTAATCTCTGGAACCTCTCGGTCCAGACTGCCTCCATCGCCATTATGTCGACCGGCATGGTGCTGGTGATCGTCACCCGAAACATCGACTTGTCGGTGGGCGCGATTCTGGGCGTCGTCGGCATGCTCATCGGCGTCCTGCAGGTGCGGCTGCTGCCGGGTCTTCTCGGTTTCGAGCATTGGCTCACCGCACCCCTCGCCATCCTGATGGCGATCGCCGTCGGGGGAGCGATCGGCTTGTTCCAGGGCTGGATGATCGCCTATCTGACGATCCCCTCCTTCATCGTGACCCTCGGCGGCCTTCTGGTCTGGCGCGGGGCTGCCTGGTGGGTGACCGCCGGCCAGACGGTGGCGCCCATGGATACGCGCTTCAAGGCCTTCGGCGGCGGCGTCGAAGGGGCGCTGGGCGCGAACGCCACCTGGATTCTCGCCGCCATCGCGTGCGGGCTGATCATCGTCGGACTCGGCCTCGCGCGCCGTCGCCGCATCCGCTTCGGTTTTCCGCTGCGGCCGCGCTGGGCCGACGCCGTCATCGCGGCCTTCGCCTGCGGCGCCGTGATCGCCGCGGCCGCCATCGCCAATGCGTATCCGCTTCCCGCCGGCATCGCGCGCCGCTTTGCCGAGGAACGCGGCATTGCGTGGCCCGAGGGCGGGTTGTTCATTCCGCACGGCGTCGCCTTGCCGGTGGTGATCGCCGTGGTGGTGGCGCTGCTCATGACGTTCCTTGCCAGGCGCCTGCGCCTCGGTCGCTACATCTTTGCCATCGGCGGAAATCCGGAAGCGGCCGAACTCTCAGGCATCAACACCCGCTGGACGATCATGAAGGTGTTCGGCCTGATGGGCGTCCTGTGCGGCATCTCGGCCTGCATTTCCACCGCGCGGCTGAACGCCGCCACCAATTCGGCGGGTGCGCTCGATGAATTGTATGTCATCGCGGCGGCCGTCATCGGCGGCACATCGCTTGGCGGCGGCCTCGGCACCATCGCGGGCGCGGTGCTCGGCGCGCTGGTGATGCAATCGCTGCAATCCGGCATGGTGCTGCTGGGTGTCGACACGCCGCTGCAGAACATCGTGGTCGGCGCCGTGCTGGTGTTGGCCGTGTGGCTCGACAGCCTCTACCGCCGCCGCATCAAGTGAGGGAGAATGTCATGCAGACGAGCCAGGCAACGCCGCTCATCGAGATGCGCGACATCTCCATCGCGTTCGGCGGCATCAAGGCGGTGGATGACGTGTCGGTGGACCTGCGTCCCGGCGAAGTCGTGGGCCTGCTCGGCCATAACGGCGCCGGGAAATCAACCCTCATCAAGATCCTGTCGGGCGCCTACAAACCCGATGGCGGCGAAATCTACGTGAACGGCGAGCGCGCCGATATTTCCACTCCGCGCGATGCAAAACGCTATGGCATCGAGACCATCTACCAGACGCTGGCGCTGGCCGATAATATCGATGCGGCCGGCAACATCTTCCTCGGACGCGAGGTGCTCACGTCCTACGGCACCCTCGACGACGCCACCATGGAATCCGAGACCCGCAAGGTGATGGCGCGGCTCAACCCGCATTTCCGCCGCTTCAAGGAACCCGTGAAGGCGCTCTCCGGCGGCCAGCGCCAATCGGTGGCGATCGCACGCGCGATTTATTTCAACGCGCGGGTGCTGATCATGGACGAGCCCACGGCGGCGCTCGGTCCGCAGGAAACCCAGCAGGTGGCCG
Source organism: Microvirga sp. P4_A5 (assembly GCF_056402495.1). Lineage (NCBI taxonomy): Bacteria > Pseudomonadati > Pseudomonadota > Alphaproteobacteria > Hyphomicrobiales > Methylobacteriaceae > Microvirga > Microvirga sp. P4_A5. The sequence continues at coordinate 131,931 of NZ_JBFUHH010000002.1, forward strand.
ACCTCGTGCTGCAACTGAAACGGGAAGGCATCGGCATCTTCCTCATCAGCCACGACATTCACGACGTGTTCGGCCTTGCGGATCGCGTCAGCGTGATGAAGAACGGCAAGCTCGTGGGCACCGCCAATGTCGACGACGTGACGCAGGACGAGGTGCTCGGCATGATCATCCTGGGCAAATGTCCTGCCGGCGCGACGCCGGGCCCCGGCGCGAGCTGACCGCGGGAAGAAAGCCACGACCATGACACAGACGATCTACGGCTCACTCAAGGGCAAGACGGTGTTGATCACAGGCGGCGCCAGCGGAATCGGCGAGAGCATCGCCGAGGCGTTCCACCAGCAGGGCTGCAAAATCGGCATTCTCGATTACAACGCGGCGGCGGGCGCGGCGCTTGCGGGCCGGCTCGGCACGGGCGTGCATTTCGAACATGCCGACGTGCGCGACATTCCCGCGCTCCAGGCCGCCATTCGCCGCGTGAGCGACGCGCTCGGTCCGGTCACGATCCTCGTCAACAACGCCGCCCGCGACGACCGGCACACGATCGAGGAGGTCACGCCGGAATATTGGCGCGAACGCTTCGCCACCAATCTCGATCATCAGTTCTTCGCAACGCAGGCCGTCCTGCCCGACATGGACAAGGCCGGCGGCGGATCGGTGATCAATATGGGGTCGACGAGCTATCTCGTGAGCGACGATTCGTTTGCGGCGTACAAGACCGCGAAATCGGCGGTCGTCGGCCTGACCCGCGCGCTGGCGCGCGAACTCGGACCGCGCGACATCCGCGCCAATTGCATCATCCCGGGCTGGATCATGACCCAGCGCCAGATCGACCTCTGGCTCACGCCGGAAGGCGAGGCGGAATTGATGAAGCGCCAATGCATCAAGCGCCGTCTGGTGCCGGAGGATGTGGCGAAGATGGCGCTGTTTCTCGCATCCGACGATGCAAGCGCCATCACGGCGCAGAGCTACCTGGTAGATGGCGGCTGGGTGTAGACCTCAAGCCCGCGAAGGCGCTTCCACCGGCGCTGCCGCATCCGCCGCGTCGCGCTCGTGCTCGGCCTTCATCGTGTCACGGCGCACCACGAAGCACAGGATCACCAGCGGAATACCGATGGCGGCGGTGCCGGTGAAGAGGGCCGGATAGCCCCAGGTATCGACCACCGCGCCCGAGGTGCCGCCGATGAGTTTTCCCGGCAGTGCATAGAGCGAACTCAAGAGCGCGTACTGGGTGGCGGCAAAACCCGGCGCGGTGAGGCCCGACATGTAGGCAACAAGCGCGGAGCCTGCGAAGCCGGACGCGAAATTGTCGACGCTGATGGACAGGACGAGCAGGTCGAGCCGGTGGCCTTCATGGGCGAGCCAGGCGAACATCAGGTTCGATGAGGCGGCGATGACGGCCCCGATCAGCAGCGTCCACCACAGGCCGATCCGCGTCAGCGCGATGCCGCCCGCGAACGCCCCCGCGATGCCGATCCACACGCCGTAGATCTTCGACACGTTGGCGATGTCGGCCTTGGAGAACCCGAGATCGATGTAGAGCGGATTGGCCATGACGCCCGCGACGAAATCCGGCAGGCGGAAACACGCGACGAGCAGCAGGATCGGGACCAGGATCATGCCCTTGCGCTGAAAGAGATCGGTGAGCGGCTCGAGGATGGCGGCCCCGAAGGACAGTCGCTTGGCGGCTGGCACCAGATCGACCCGCGGCGCCGCGAGCGCCGCGACGAGGCCCACGCTCATGAGCGCCGCCATGGCGAGATAAGCGCTGCGCCAGCTCACAAACTCGGCCATGTAGAGCGCGCCTGCGCCCGCGCAGATGAGGGACAGGCGATAACCCAGCTGCAAGCTTGCCGCCATCATGCCCTGACGTTCGGTGGAGGTGGCGTCGATGCGCCAGCCGTCGATGACGACGTCCTGCGTTGCCGACGCGAATGCGACCAGAAGCGCCGACGCGATGGTAAGGCCGAGACGGGTCGATGGGTCGCTCATGGCGATGCCGACAAGCCCGAGGGCGGTGGCAAGCTGGGCAAGCACCATCCAGCCGCGCCGCCTCCCGAGGAGCCGTGCCAGCACGGGCACGTCGTAGCGGTCGACGATGGGCGCCCAGAGGAATTTCAGCGAATAGGCGAGCGCGACCCAGCTCAGCATCCCGATTTCGGTGCGCGAGATTCCGGCCTCGCGAAGCCAGGCCGAAAGGGTGCTGAACACGAGAAGAAACGGCAATCCGGACGAGAAGCCGAGCGGCAGCATGAGGGCGACGCGGCCGTCCGTGAAAACGTCGCGCAGGCCGAGACGGCGGCGGGCTTCAGTCATCGGTCTCCTTCCGGGTGCGGTACGCCGCATTGAGGGACAGCCAAGGCAAAGAGCGAATCGCTCGACGCAGTGTGCTGCCGAACCGTTGTGGCCGGGTTAAGACGCGCGTCAGCAGGCTACCCGCCGAGGCGATGGTGAATATCATGCCGATGATCTGCGGGCCAGCCGAGGATTGGACGGCCGCGAGCGGCAAGGCCATTACGGCCAAGCCTCAGGCGATCGGGCCCGACCGGATCGTTGCGCCCCCGTTCGCTGCGGCTGGAAGCGGCCGAGTGCGAACACGCGCCGGCGTTCAGCAATCAGCGCTCGATCGGTCCAGCGGCGTCTGCGTCGATGTGAGCGACAATATGCGGCGCAAGACCCAGGGCCGCGGAGAGATGGGCCAGAAACACCCGCTCGTCGACGGTATTCGGCGTGATGATGCGGCGCGCCGCCGTATAGGCCTGCACGGCCATCTCGGGCGTTTTCGCCGCGGCCGCGAGATCGGCTGCCGTCGCCGGATGATCGAGTTCGTGCTCGATGAGACGCGCGCCGTCCCCATCGACTCCCACAGCCTTGAGCGCGCCGAGAATCCGCGCGCGTTCGGTATCGTCGATACGGCCGTCGGAAGCGGCCGCGGCGATCATCGCGCGCATGACCAGAAGGGCCGTCTCGCCTGAATCGGCGGGCGTGGGCGCGGCGAGTGCGGGCGGTTCCTGCGCGGCGGCCGCGTCGAGCAGGAGCGGTCCCGGATCGGGCTTCTTGACGAAGCGGTTGAACAGGGCCGTCCCCTTGTTCATGGCGGACGCGCCGAGTTTGCGGCCGGTTTCCGAATTGACCACGATCTTCGTCAGGCCGAGCATGGCGGCGGTCACCACCGCGTTGCCCTGGGGCGTCTTGAGATATTCCTGCGCCTTTCCAAGCAGCAGATCGGTCAGGTCCCCCGGGGCGGCGGGCTTGGCGGGTTTCGGCGCGGCATCGGAGCCGGCGGGCTGGGTTTCGGCCGGGGGCGACGGCCGGTTGGCAAGCCCGATCAGGTCGCTGAGGATGGTGCCCGCGCCGAGGGCCGGCGCGGCGGCGGGCTTGGCG